>CAZVFG010000031.1:3772-15768 GCA_964626125.1 uncultured Methanoregula sp. | reverse complement strand
AAGAGCACCCCCACCAGGTGTTTACCCTGATATGGTCACTTATCATCATCATTTCCACATGGCAGCACATCCGGTACGAATATTATCTTGCCGTGAATGTTGCATTGCTCTCGGCCGTGGTTGTCAGCTTCGTTGCGGACATCAGCTGGTATCATTCATCGAAATTCCTCAGGGGAATTTTCATTCCTTCAACAGATTCACAAAAGGAACAGGTCCCCGTCCCTGATACAAAACGTGAACGAAAACGGAAAAAAGGCGGGACTAAACCGGAACAGGGGAAATCCTATAAAAATGCGGCATTTTCATTCCTGCTCATTGGCACGGCGGTACTGGCACTGATGTTTGTTGTTACCTCGGTGAATTACAGTTATTCCAATGCTGTATCAAACCCCATCCGGATGAACCCGGACTGGCGTGAATCGCTTGAGTGGCTCGGTAATAATACGCCGGACACCGGCGTGGACTATCTTGCGGTCTATGACCAGAAGACGTACCGGTACCCGGAACAGGCGTATGGTATCATGTCATGGTGGGACTACGGGCACATGATCACGTTTATCGCAAAACGGATCCCGAACGCGAACCCCTTCCAGCGGGGAGTGGCAGGTGATATCGGGGCAGCCGCTTACTTCGTGACAACATCGGAAGATGCTGCAAATTCCATGGCAGACCAGCTCGGTACCAGGTATGTTATCACTGATATAGAAATGGACACCGGGAAATTCTGGGCAATGGCAACATGGTTCAATACGTCGGTCAGTACACGACCCTACCAGACGCAGTTTATTGTTTCGGATCCTGCACAGCCCGATCGTTACCAGGATGTCGTGCTCAATAACGCGTCCTATTATCTCACCATGGTCTCACGGCTCCACAATTTCGATGGATCGATGGCGGATCCCCAAAAGGTGTATTATGTGGAGTATGTCGATCCCAGTATATCCCGCGTTTCAGTTCCCGTCATCACGAACGTTATGGTAATGAATGCCTCAGAATCCCTCATTCGTGCGTTACAATATAACCTCAAAGCACCTGCAGGTTATCATGCTGCAACCTACAGTCCTGCAATTTACCTTCCGGTTGAACCGGTCCCTGCCCTCCGGCACTACCGGCTCGTCCATGAATCCCCTACCAATGTCTTTACCGAAAAAATCCCCGACATCAAGTACGTGAAAGTCTTCGAGTATGTCAAAGGCGCTCACATCAGGGGGGAAGGTACCATCGAGGTCCCGCTTGTGTCCAATACCGGCCGGATGTTCACCTACCGGCAGCAGAGCACCAATGGCGAATTTATTGTCCCTTACTCCACGAGCGGCAACCCTTACGGGGTGAAGACAGCCGGGAAGTACCGGATCTCAACGACCAAAAAAGAGTTTGATGTTCCGGAGAGTGCAGTGATGCAAGGGCTGACTATCAATTGAACTCCCCCTCTTTTCATATTCAGTCAGCAATACCGAATACTTTAGAGATAAAGCGGAACAATACCATTTTTACATAGTATGACCGGGTGCAGGGCAATATTCGGAACCATCTTCTTGCAGCATGATCTGGAGGCCCACGATGAGTCAGAACGGCGGCTTCGTGATGCGATGCAGGGGGTGCCTGCCGATGTGCAGGTGAGCGAACCCTGTGCTGCTTCTGTCGATGACCTGCTGCGCGTTCACACTGCTCCCCATATCCATATGATCCGGGAGCTGAGCGCCCATGGGGGCCAGCACTTCATCGACCACAATACCTATATCAGCAGCCGGTCGTTCGAGGTTGCATCGTTTGCCGCAGGCGCAGCCATTGGCGCGGTTGATGCTGCCCTTGACGGGAACCATTGTTTTGCACTCGTCCGCCCTCCCGGGCACCATGCCGAGCCCGACCGGGCGATGGGGTTTTGCCTTTTCAATAACGCAGCAATCGCCGCTTCGGTTGCCCTGGACCGTGTCGGGCGGGTGGCGATCATGGACTGGGATCTCCATCATGGGAACGGCACCCAGAACATCTTTTACAAAAGCGACCGCGTCCTTTTCTGTTCAATCCACCAGGGAAACGCCTTTCCCCGCACCGGTTGGGTCGATGAGATTGGTGAAGGGGCTGGCAGGGGTTACACGATCAACGCCCCGGTGCGCAGCGGTTCAACCCTTGCGGATTACCAGTATGTATTTGAAAATGTCTTCCTGCCGGCGATCGATCGGTTCAGACCCGGGATACTCATTGTATCAGCAGGCCAGGATCCTCTTTCTGATGATCCGCGCAGCGGTATGCGGCTGGTACCTGCAGACTTTGGGGTCCTCACCTCCCTTCTGATGACGGTGATCGATACTCCGCTCGCTCTTGTCCTTGAAGGCGGGTATGGTCCGTCGCATGGTGAGGCGATCTCTCAGATATTTTCAGCGCTCAAGGGAAATTTTCGGTTCCCCGGACGTGAGAATCTTTACCCCAGAAAAAGCACCCGGCAGATCGTGTCGGTGCTCCAGACACTGGTCTTGTAGCATTCCCGCATAAAAGATTTTAAGGAAGTTTGTACCCATTGTCAGGTATGAACACAAATGAAGTCGCATTGGGCATGCAGGTGCGGTACCCGCGTACGGGAACCACCGGCACTATACAGCGTATCGAAACTGTAAGGGGTGATGCCTTTGCCGAACTGGACAGCACGCACCTTCTTTACCGCATTGACCAGCTGATACCGGCAGGCAGCACGGAAAAGGTAAAAAAGACCCTCACCGAAGACGCAAAAAGAGTGATCGAACAGGAGCGGGAATTCGCTGCCGGTACCCAGTTCCGGGAAGCCTTACAAGGTACCGACCAGAGTTGCGAGGGCGGGGGTTAATCCTCCACCCCGATCGTTGTCAGTTTGACCGACTCTACACCTTTCTGTGACATCAGGCGTTCTGCAAGCGATTTGAGTTGTGTCCCGTCACCCCGTACGAGGATCACTTCCAGGCATCTTGACTCGGTCACATGGGAATGGAGCGATGCCTGGATGATCCCCTTGAACTCGTGCTGGATGTCGGTGAGTACCACGAGAAGCCCCCGCTGGTCATGGTCGTAGATCATCGTGATCACACCCTGCCTCTCACCCTTGACATCGGACATCCACTTATAATACTGGATGTAGGTCCTGATCGCATCCCTGATCCCCTCAGACCGTGACGAATAGCCCCGGTAATTGATGATCTGGTCGAACTGGTCAAGGAGGTGCTTTGGCAGTGATATGCCAATCCGGGAGAGCTCACTATCAATGATCATAAAAAGTCCTTACCCTGATGTTTCTTTGTGTGATTTTTAACATTTCGATCTCATTTTCGTAGCAACAGGTAAGAAATTTTTTGCCTGAGGGCTTATAAAAAAATATAAAATCGGCTCTGTAGAAATCATCATTTTTTATAACGTTCTTGGGGGTGTTTACCGTTCCCACATGGAAGGGTAAACTCGAGAAGATTTTAAAAAAAATCTTCGAGTTGATCCCCGCCACTGCGGCAATCCCCTTTGTGATATCTATCGAAAACCGATTCAGCATCTCCTTCTTCTCGTCATGTTTGATCCGGAATTTCTCCAGAGCCAAAAAAATCTCCACAAAAACATGAATTTTCCTCCTTTCAGAAGTAAAACGCCTTCACTGGTTACGTATAAGTATCATCGTTATAAATAGAGTAAGGAGGTTCGATTTCACGTGCATGATGTGACAATACCAAGCGTCAATATCGGGGTGGTGGGTCATGTTGATCACGGCAAGACCACGCTGGTCAACGCGATCACCGGGACATGGACGGACCGGCATAGCGAGGAGGTCAAGCGCGGCATCTCCATCCGCCTGGGGTACGCTGACGCCACCTTCTACCGCTGCGGGACGTGCGAAGGATCGGATGCCTTCTCAACCAAGGCGGTCTGTCCGGTCTGCGGTGGTAAAGGAACCCCCTTCAGGTCAGTGTCCTTTGTCGATGCACCGGGGCATGAGACGCTCATGGCAACGATGCTCTCCGGGTCAGCACTGATGGACGGGGCGATGCTTGTCATCTCCGCCTCCGAGAAATGCCCCCAGCCGCAGACCAAGGAGCACCTGATGGCGCTGGAACTTGTCGGCATCAACAAGATTGTGATCGTCCAGAACAAGATCGATGTGGTCAGCCAGAAAGATGCAATCGAGAACTACAACCAGATCAAGGCATTTATCAAAGGTACGATCGCAGAACATGCCCCGATCATCCCCGTTTCAGCACAGAAGGGGATCAATATTAGTGCACTCGTGCAGGCTCTTGATGCAACAATTGCGGAACCGGCACGCGACCCGAATGCAGAACCATTGATGCTGATCGCGCGTTCCTTTGACGTGAACAAGCCGGGCTGCAACTGGAAGGAGATCAAGGGAGGCGTCATCGGGGGTTCCCTGATCCGCGGAATCCTTAAGGAAGACGAAGATATCGAGATCCGTCCCGGACGGCAGCTGCAGGTCGAGAACCGGATCAGGTGGGAACCGATCACCACCAGGATCACCTCCATCAATGCCGGCTCCACCAAAGTGACAGAAGCAACACCGGGGGGGCTCCTTGGTGTCGGGACAAAACTCGACCCCGCGCTCACAAAAAGCGATGCACTTGCCGGACAGGTCGCCGGCCACATCGGCCGGCTGCCACCGGTCTGGGACCGGGTGCGGTGCCAGGTTACCCTGATGGAGCGGGTTGTCGGGGCAACGAGCGAACTCGCCATCGAACCGCTGAAGTTCAACGAACCCCTGATGCTTTCGGTGGGCACTGCGGTCACCGTCGGCATTGTCACCAGTACCAAAAAAGAGACCGTTGAGATTTCCCTGAAGCGGCCGGTCTGTGCAGAACCGGGTGCACGGGTTGCAATAAGCCGGCAGGTGGGAGCACGCTGGCGCCTCATCGGCATGGGCGTTCTGAACGAGTAAAGGTACTCCTCGACGCCAATGCGCTGATGATGCCGGCGCAGTTTTCCATCGACCTGTTCGATGAACTGCGCCAGCTGGTGGGTGCGTTCGAACCGCTCGTGCCTGAAAGCATCATAAGGGAACTTGCCGGCATCTCCTCCGGGAGGGGGCGGGATGCGGCGGCTGCGCGTTATGCCATGGGCGTTGCGCAACAATGCACGACCATTCATGCAAATGAACTGCCACCAGGCACCGTCGATGAACAGGTAATGGGTTATGCACAGAAAAATGGCTGCCTGGTAGTGACCAATGACCGGCGCCTGCGGGAGATGCTGCTTTCCCGGGGCATTGGTGTTATATCCATGAGAAAACAGAAAAGACTGGAACTGATACAAAGCTAGGGGATTGTCATGTATTATAAAATCCGGTTGGATGATAAGGTGAGGGTGCCCCCCACCCGTCTCGGGGAGAATCTCGAGAAGGTTATTCTGGATGTCCTGCAGGAGCATCTGGAGGGGAGCATTGACAAGGAGATCGGGATCTTTATCTGCGTCACAAAGGTGCTTGAGGTTGGCGATGGGGAGATCGTGCCCGGTGACGGCGGCGTTTACTACGATGTCAGGTTCGAGGCGCTGGTTCTTCGCCTCGCGCTTCAGGAAGTGATCGAGGGTGTTGTTGTGGAGACGACGAGTTTTGGCGCATTCATCTCTCTTGGCCCTATCGATGCAATGCTCCATGTAAGCCAGATATCCGATGAATACATTAACTTCGATGAAAAGAATGCACGGCTCATCTGCCAGGAGTCAAAACGCTTCATCGGGGTTGGCGACAGTGTCCGCGCCCGCGTGGTGACATTGAGCCTGAACGAGCGTGAGCCCCGCGACAGCAAGATCGGGCTGACGATGCGCCAGGCCGGGCTCGGGACTGCACTCTGGCTCGAAGAGGACATGATCCTCGAGAAAGAGAAAGGCAAAGAGAAGGAATTACCCGAAGAGAAGAAAGAGCGAAAGCCGCGCAGACAAAAGGAGAGGTGAACAGGTCATGCCGCCTGCAGGTAAGAAAAAACAGGGCAAGGTGTGCCGCGAATGCCACCGTGTTGTTGACGGGGAGAGCTGTGTGGTCTGCGGGACTACGAACATCAGCGACGACTGGGCAGGCTACCTTGTCATCATCGATCCCGAACACTCGGATGTGGCAAAAAAAATGAACATCAAACTTGCCGGTCGGTATGCGCTGAAGGTCCGTTGATGCTCACACTCCCCGAAGACAGGCGACATTTTTTCAAAGAACCGTTCGGCGAGCTGTTTTCTGATGTTGCCAGTGCCGTTCCCCGGCTTACCCGCCGTACGGTGTATGCCGTCGGGGATGTCGTGACCCATAACCTCCATAAAAACGGCATCACTCCTGCTGTATCTATTATTGACGGGCAGACCATGCGCTCGCCATGCACGAAGAAAGCTCCCTGCACCGGCCGGATCCTGAACGTGAAGAACCCTGCCGGCACCATTACCGATGAACTCATCGGAAGCATTGATGATGCAATTGCCCAACCACCGGCAACAATTTATATCAGCGGTGAGGAGGACCTTGCCGTGATCCCCCTCGTGATTGCCGCACCGGAAGGTGTTGTCGTGCTCTACGGACAGCCGCACAAAGGCGTCGTAGTCCGCACGGTGGACCGGCAGGCAAAAGAAGAGGCACGGGAACTCCTCTCCCATTTCGTCCGTACTGACAGTGCGTGAAATACTGATTTTTTCTCGTCCGGTTCAGGTGTTCGCCCGCCGGAAGAGCTACTCCTGACGATGATCACATTTTAAATAACACGGTTCCCAATAATTACAGGATATCGATGGATTTTGAAATTACCAGCGATAAAAGAAATGAACTTTTATCACGAAGGGAGGTCCGGTTCACGCTCCGGTACGAAGGAGCAACTCCCTCGCGCATGCAGGTCATCGGAAAGATCTGCGCACTCCTTAACGTCAAAGACCAGCAGGTGGTGCTGGACTCGTTGAAGAGCAGCTTCGGAAAGATGGAACTGAGCGGCGAAGCGCGGATATACGACAGCGAAGAGGGCAGGAAGAAGACCGAACGCACACACCTGATGACACGCGGCATGCCCAAACCCAAAGAGGAAGGAGCGGCATAACCATGGCAGCAAAAAAGGAAGCGGCTCCCAAGAAAAAGAGCCGGGGCGCATTCTTCAGGGTTGAGGCTGGCAGGGTCATCACCGGAAAAAAATACTGTCCGCGCTGCGGCCCGGGCATCATGATGGCGGACCACAAGGACCGGACTGCCTGCGGTAAATGCGGCTATACTGAATTCAAGAAATAATTTTTTAAATGCCTATTTTCGGGCAGGTACTCGGGATTGAGGGCACTGCATGGAACCTCAGTGCCGCAGTTTTTGATACCGATCTCGTCTCTCTTGTCTCGCGGCCGTATAAACCGCCCCACGGGGGCATCCATCCGCGGGAGGCTGCCCAGCACCATGCGTCGGTGATGAAAGAGGTTATTTCGGCTGTCCTGACGCATCCAGAAAAGATCAGTGGTATCGCGTTTTCCCAGGGACCGGGGCTCGGGCCATGCCTCCGGACGGTTGCAACCGCCGCCCGTTCTCTCTCACTCTCGCTCAACGTGCCGCTGGTCGGCGTAAACCACTGCGTCGCCCATGTGGAGATCGGGAGGTTTGCCACCGGGTGCCACGATCCGGTGGTGCTCTACGCGAGCGGGGCGAATACCCAGGTGATCGGGTACCTGAACGGGAGGTACCGGATATTCGGCGAGACGCTCGATATCGGGATCGGCAATGCACTTGACAAATTCGCCCGCTCAAAAGATCTCCCCCACCCGGGAGGGCCGGCCATCGAACAGCGTGCAGCAACCGGCAGCTATACCGAACTCCCCTACACGGTAAAGGGCATGGACCTTGCCTTCTCGGGCCTCATGTCCGCGGCAAAAGACAGTAAAGCGCCCATCGAAGATGTCTGCCATTCGTTTCAGGAGACGGCGTTTGCGATGTGCGTCGAAGTGACCGAACGGGCGATGTCGCTTGCCGGCAAAGATGAAGCCCTCCTTGTCGGCGGGGTGGGGGCAAACCGGCGGCTGCAGGAAATGCTTGTCATCATGTGCGAAGACCGGGGGGCGCAATGTTACATCCCCGAGGAGAAATACCTCGGCGACAACGGCGCGATGATTGCGTATACCGGAAAACTGATGCTCGAGAGCGGGCACTCTCTTCCCATTGAAGCATCCCGGATTAACCCGTCGTTCCGCTCCGATGAGGTGGAGGTGACATGGAAGGCCCCGGAACATTCCCCTGCACACCACGACGCCAGTTTGTTCCCTGCCTCAACAGCAAGGGGGGCGGAGGCGGTTATCGAATTTACTGATGGCACGGCATCCAAGCGCCGGGTCTCAAAGCAGTACCGCGTGCCGGCGCTCGATTGCCGGCTCATCACCGAGCGCACCCGTGCAGAGGCCCGGCTGATCTCCGCCGCCCGCCGCGCCGGGGTGCCCACGCCGGTTATGAGCGATATTACTTCCGACACGATTGTGATGGAACGGGTGCAGGGGACGCTCCTCACCCGCCAGCGCTCGGTAGCGGACCTGAAGGAAGCCGGGCGAATGGTCGGAAAACTGCACGGTGCGGGCATCATGCATGGCGACCTGACGACAAGCAACATGATCATGCGTGACGGGCGCTGCGTCTTGATCGACTTCGGGCTCGCACAGGTCACCACCGAGATCGAACAGCGGGGTGTTGACGTCCACGTGCTGTTCCAGACCCTGGAGAGCACGACCGCTGATTCTGCGACCCTGAAAGAGGCGTTCTGCGAGGGGTACCGGGAGACATTTTCCGGTGCGGATGAGGTTATCAGCCGTGAGCACGATATTGAATTGCGGGGGAGATACCTGTGAAACTTGTGGTCGTGACGAGCAATCCCAATAAGGCTCACGAGGTTGCTGCGTTCTTTTCAGGAAGTGTTTCTGTTACCCATGTGGCACTCGAGTGCCCTGAGCTCCGGAGCGGTGATGTGAGTGAGATTGCACGCGAGAAAGCGAAGTATGCATACGGGGAGATTGGAGCACCACTGATCGTCGATGACACCGCGTTTGAGATTGATGCACTCAACGGGTTCCCCGGACCTTTTGCAGCGTATGTGCTTGATACGATAGGAAACGCAGGAATTCTCAGGCTGATGGATGGTGTGCAGGACCGCACCGCCAGTTTCACCACCGCGATCGCATTTGCGGATGCTGACGGGATCCAGGTTTTCTCCGGTACCATCTATGGCATGATCACCCTCGCCCCGCGGGGCAGGGAGGGGTTCGGTTTCGACCCGATCTTTGAATGCAACGCAAAGACACTGGCGGAAATCCCGCTTGCTGAGAAGAGCCGGATCTCCCACCGTGCGAAAGCGCTCCGTGCCTTCCATGACTGGTTTGTCCGGAAGTATGGCACGACGTCCTGACACAAACGGTTAAGAGCTTTTACATCATTCATAACAGGGCAGGAGTGTTCTTAAGATGGCAAAGTTTCCCGAGGCAGAAGCCCGCTTGCTCAACGTGAAGATCTGCATGCACTGCAACGCACGCAACGCGATCCGTGCAACGACGTGCCGCAAATGCGGGTACAAGAAACTGCGCCCCAAGAACAAGGAGCGCAAGGCGTAACCTTATACTATTTTTGTTCTTTTTTCAGGTTGTATTCCGGAATAACCGTGCCGGCGGTGTTCCCGCAGTTCCAGGGATGGTACCCCTTGGCATGAAAGCGTCGGATAATTATGTTTTTGTTCTCCCAAAGAGTCGTTGTGCCGGGCATCCGATCTCTTTCTGCCTGCAGTACCTGCACGCTATCTGTCCTCTCACGACCGCGTTCCCCGCAAACCCGAGAATAAAAAGGGCGATAACAAGGATAAGAAGGATCCAGCTGAAGTCGCGGATGAGGAGCACCGATCCGACCACAAGAGGAATGAAAAACACCAGAAAATCCGGTATGAGGTCTTTTGACGTGATCTGCCGCTGGCTGAAATGTTGTGGTGTTCCTTTGGGAAAAAACAGGCAGCTCAACCGGCCCTTTCCAAATGCACAGGTTTTGCCATAATAATAGCAGTCAACACAATGTCCCCTCACCAGCCGGAATTCAAGGAGGAGGATAAAGAGCACATAGAGGACGAGCCAGACCAGCCCGAGCTGATACAGGATGATGGCGCCCGCGAGATACACGGAGAATGAAAGAATGCCTGACGCCAGTACCATCCATACGGGATACTGGTCGTAACCCTGGGGTTCCCCCATAGCGGAACATAGGATTCCGGTCGTAAAAAATTATCCCCCAGGGCGTTCTGTACCGGAAGAGGAATCAGGCAGAATAATAGGTTACCCTTTTTCCCTTCTTGGCATATTCCCCGGCAAAGGTCTCGAGGTTTCTCTTGTACCCGATCCGGTCGACAAATCCGAGGTCTTTGAGTTTCCGGCGCACCCGCATTACGTCCGCTTCGTCCGCCCAGTCCTTCGTGTATACGTAGATGACCTTCCTGTTGTCCCGCGATTCGGGGTTGGGCTTTGCGGTGCTGACCTTGGTTGAGATGCCCAGTTCTCCTGCCACCGTTGCGTCCCGCACCTTCTTCCACGATACATCGACCTGATCCGGTTCCAGGAAGATCAGCCATTTACCGGCTTTCTCATCGTCGATTGCCTCCGGGGGACTGTCCGGTGCATCCTGCACGATCCAGTACATCTGCGGGGTCTTTGATGGTATGACTCCCCCACCGGCGCGGATCATCCCGTAGATTGTGTCCATGTCTTGGAACCGCCCGATCAGGGCATCGGCAAGTTGAGGGTATTCAGCGGCAAACTGCTGGAATATCACACCAAATTCCTGTCTGAAGTCGACGCCAGCTTCGACAAGCGCAAACAGGTACTTGCCCTGTGCCCGCAGCCCCTTGTGTAAGTGATGCTCGAAGATCCCGTAACCGACATCCGCGAGCGCCTCGGGGTCGACTTCTGCCATACTTAATCGTCATGTGCTGCCCGAAAAAATAGTTTCTGATTTCATTTGAACCATGAAACCTGACAAAAAAAGACGTGTTCATCCCGGCAGATCTCCTTAAAAAAATTTTCTCATGCGGCATCCGCCGCTCCTTTCCGGTGCCACAGGAACACGATCGCAGTATGCCATGCCATCGTCGAATATTTTAAAAGCGCTCTCACCGAATAAGTACCACATATGCTATGGAAACGTGATTGGGGTTTGACAGGCAGGGTCTGGCTGACGATGTTTTTACTGTTTGTCGTCTACCTCGTGTTCCTTGCCGTGTTATCGCTTCTTGGGATCGGATTAAATTACCTGATCCTGATCGCCGTTGTAATGGCGTTTATCCAGTATTTCTTCTCTGATAAGCTGGTGCTCTGGACAACAGGATCCCGCATTGTCGAAGAGGACGAGTTTCCTGAACTGCACCGGATGATCGAGGAGCTCTGCAGGGAGGCCGACCTTCCCAAGCCGAAGGTTGCGATCATGCAGAGCCCGGTGCCCAACGCGTTTGCCACGGGCAGGAGCCCGAAGCACGCAGTGGTTGCGGTCACCGATTCGATCATGCGCCTGCTTTCCCGCGACGAACTGGAGGCGGTGCTTGCCCATGAGCTCTCGCACGTCAAGAACCGTGACATCCTGACCATGACGGTGGCAAGCTTCATCGCGATGATTGCCTCGATCATCATGCAGAACTTCCTGTGGGGAGCGATGTTCGGCAGGCGTGACTCGGGAGGAGCCAGCGCGTGGATCATGGCGGGTATCGTCGCGATGATCGTGTATTTCGTTGCCAACCTGCTGATCATGGCGCTCTCGCGCTACCGCGAGTTTGCCGCTGACAGGGGCAGCGGGTATATCACAAAAAATCCCCGGGCACTCATATCCGCGCTCAGCAAGATCAGCGGGCGGATGGACGCTGTCCCGGTCCAGGCAAAGGCAAAGGTGGAAGGCGCCAACGCGTTCTTCATCATCCCGGCACTGTCAGGAAACACCTTAATGGAATTCTTCTCCACGCACCCCGCCCTTGAGAAGCGGATCGCCAACCTTGAACAAGTCGAGGCGGAACTCCGCGGGTACTGAA
>CAZVFG010000031.1:0-3672 GCA_964626125.1 uncultured Methanoregula sp. | reverse complement strand
CAGCCGGAGAAGTCGTATGTCGTGTACGGGCACATCCATGAGCCGGGCGAAGCGGCGTACTACCGGTTCGATATGGTCGCAGGGCAGACACTCCACATCGGGCTGCTCGTCAACCGGAAAGACAGCCCGGTTCCCGACCTCATCATCATGGGGCCGGGCGTCCCTGCATCAGGCACCCCGCCCCCCTCTCTCCAGGTCCCTCCGGGCAGCGGAGTACTTGTGATACGGGGCAGGATGCCGGAGCAGGCGATGTACGAGCCGTTCTCCCCGGCGGCATTGTTCCCGGTCGCTTCGTACACGCAGAAGGCGGCGGGATCCGGTACGTTCTATGCGGCCGTGTATACCGCAGAAGGGGAGCAGGACTACAGCTTTGCCCCCGGGTTCCGTGAAGAGTTCACCGCGTCCGAGTGGCTCCTGGTCCCGGTCAGCGTGATCGGGATCCATGCGTGGGAAGGGCAGTCCCTTGCCGTAATCCTCGCCCCGTGCATCGCGGTCGTGCTGCTCGGCATCGCACTCCTGCTGCGCCGGCAGAAGAGGACCGGCACGTCCCGTTCCCTGTTCAGCTGGCTCGCGATCACCGCCGGGCTGCTCTACCTTGGAGGCGCTTCCATCACGTTCACCCAGATGGTGCGTGCGCTCGGGATCACCGGCTGGGATCCTGCTGCGGTCCTCACGCTCATTTTTATCAGTATCCCGGTTGGCTTGGGAATCGTTGCACTGAGGACCGGGTTTCGTGCCGGACAACCCGTGCCGGCAAAAGAGCGGGTATTGTCAGCGGTCATTGGGCTGCTCGGGCTGGTATTCTGGGGTGGACTGATCATCGGCCCTGTGATCGCGTTTGCAGCGGCGATCGTGCCGGCGGGCACAAAAAAATGAACATGAAAAAAGAATGCATGAAATTTTTTTATTATTTCTTCTTTCGGTTTTTAACCACATCGAAGACCGCGATGATGACGCCGGCTCCAAGAAACGAATAACCGATGAGACGATCCGAACCAAATACAATGCCAAGAATGATGAATACCATTCCGAGCATGGTGAGTTGGGAAAATTGTTGTTTCTTGTCCTTTTTTTTCGCAATAATAAGCAGTATTCCAATAATAATCAGGATAATGACCGATAGTGCGATGAACGGTAGTGACGCATCTGCCATACCATTCACGGTGAGAGCAGAACGGATAAATTTTCTGGAAAGGCTTTTTTGAAAAATCCCTCCATACCGATAATGTATTAGTCAGAATACCATCCAGCGGCGAATTCTGCCGGCGCATGCTCATGGCAATCATTAATACAAACGCTCGCCAAAATTGTAATCCACGACTGCATCGATGGTCTAGAGGCATGACTTAGGCCTTCCAAGCCTATAGCCCGGGTTCGATTCCCGGTCGATGCATCGGGCCCGTGGTCTAGCTGGCTATGACGTCGCCTTCACACGGCGAAGATCTCGTGTTCGAATCACGACGGGCCCATCGCTGTTTTTGTTTTTTTAAAAAAGCTCCGGCATTGTAATCCGGATGCTTTTTTCCACACAAAAATCCGTGCGATGTGGGGGGGAACGGCATTAAAAAAAAATACAGGGATTGCCTGCCTTTCAGGCACGCGGCGTTTTGCGGTACACCATCCCCTGAAAAATGGCGATGTTCTCACCGTCCTCGTCCGTGACCTTAACCGTGTAGGTTGCGATCTTCGGGTTGAGCGAGAACTCTTCTGCTTCTGCAAAGAGCGTGCCCGAGGTTGCCGATTTCACGTAGGAGATGTGGGCATTGATCGCAGCGGCAGGTATCCCGTGGGAGTTTGAGGCAAGCGCAAATGCGGTGTCAGCAAGAGTGAAGATTGCCCCGCCGTGCACGGTCCCGTGGCTGTTTTTGTGCTGGTCGCGGATCTCCATTCTGACCTTTGCTTTTCCGATCGAGACAGTTATGAGCTCAATTCCTGCCTCTGCAGCATAGGCGTCCTTTGCAAAGAAGGCTGTCTGGTCCTGCATGGTATCCCTGTCTGGTACATGCACGCCTGAGATACAAAGGGTTTGCCTGAGACCGGGCCTACTCTGTTTTTTCCTTACTATACCCGTGCCGTGTTCCGTTCGTCCCGTCGCTGATGATCCGGCCATCCCTGAGCCGGATGATCCGGTGGAAATATTCCTTGTGCCAGTCCTCGTGGGAGACCATCACGATGGTCTGGTGCATGGTCTCATTGATCTCCCGGAAGAGTTCGAGCACCATCTTTGAGTTCTCGGAGTCGAGGTTCGCGCACGGCTCATCAGCAAAGAGGATTTCGGGTTTGTTCACCATCGCCCGGGCAAGCGAGACCCGCTGCTGCTGGCCACCGGAGAGTTCCCGGGGCAGGTGATCCCGCCGGTCGCAGAGGCCGATCTTCTGTAAAATGCCCTGACTATCATTGCGGTACTGGTGCTCGTCGCGGTCTTTCCGCAGCATGGCCGGCAGGGAGACATTCTCCATCACGGTCAGATCGGGAACCAGTGCATAGTCCTGGAAGACGTACCCGAGCCGGTAGAGCCGGAACATGGTCTTTTCGTAATCTGTCAGTTTAGCGATGTCCATCCCGTCGATCAAGATCTTCCCTGAGGTTGGTTCGTCAAGGAGTCCGAGCATATGCAGAAGCGTTGACTTGCCGCTGCCGCTGGGCCCCATGATACCGAGGAACTCCCCTTTTGCGATATCGAGCGTGACCCCGTCAAGGGCCTTGACTTCGACATTTCCCATGTGGTAGGTTTTCCGCAAATCCGAGATCTCGATCATATCAGGCCCTCATGGCAGTCTGGATATCCTCGCGGGAGACCTGGTATGCAGGGACATACCCGGCAACGACGGCTGCACAGAACAGGATCACGGAATTGATCAATAGATCCAGCGGGGTGATATACAGGTATGCAGACCATTCGGGAGTCACGATGGGGTGTACCGACATGTATGCTGCGAGCACGAGCGTGATAATGATCCCGAGGATGATGCCAAGGATGCCGAGGATCATAACCTGGAAACCGTAGTTGTGCATGATGACCTCCTTGTCCACGCCGATAGCCTTGAGGATCCCGATCTGTTTGCGGCTGTTGAGGGTCTTGATGGTAATGACGATGAAGAGCACGACCGTCGTAATAATGACACTGACTATCAGGGACACCATGTTGATGATGGCAAAACTCTGGAGCACCTTCCCCACGCTTTTGGAGAGCAGGTCCGTCATGGTCTGGACCTTCCCGGTCACCCCTACCCCGTACGCGAGAAGTTCGTTCTTGATGAACTGCTCGGAATACCCGGGTTTTGCTTTTACCGTGATCGAATCCGCCTTGTCCAGCGTCTTTCCTTCCACCTCTTCCATGTCAGTCCAGGTCACAAACGCTGCGTTGTCAACCGGACTCCAGCCGGTGTAATAGATCCCCTTGACCCGGTAGTCTTTCGTGTACCCGTTGCCGTACTCGACCGAGATCGAGTCCCCGACCCGGACCCCGCCCAGCGACGGCTGGAATTCGTCTTCCTGGCGGACGGTGGCATCACCGGCCATCGGTTTCCCGATAATGATCTCGCCGGTATCTCCTTCCCCAAGATAACTGCCGGCAACCATCTTCGTGTACACCGGGGATACTTCCTTCTCGTCCATGGGAGAAATGGCACGCACGGAAACGCCGAGGACCCGCTGCCGGTACTTGAAAGT
>CAZVFG010000030.1:0-16230 GCA_964626125.1 uncultured Methanoregula sp. | reverse complement strand
CCTCGAACATCAGGGCGAGCCCCTGTGAGGTTGTTGCCGAATAGACGCGGGAGCCTGCCGCGCTCGCCCCGACGCATGCCGAAAGGGCGGACAGTTCGTTCTCAACGGTGATATAGTCGGCGTCCAGCTGGCAGTTTGCGACCATGTCGGCGAGCGCTTCCACGATATGGGTCTGGGGGGTGATCGGGTAGGCGGAGATCACCTGCGGGCGGCAGAGCCGGACCGCCTCTGCCACTGCATACGAACCCTCGACAATCTCCATCATCTATTTCTCCTCCTGTATTCTCTCGATTGCTTCCCCGGGACATTCCTCTGCACAGAGCCCGCACCCCTTGCAATACGAGTAGTCAGGGGCGACGAATCCCTCTTCCGTCTCATGGATACAACCCTCGGGGCATATGGTCATGCACAACCCGCATTGGGTACATTTTTCAGTGTTAAAGACCGGTTTGAAGACCCGCCACGACCCGGTTTTGTTGTCACGGGATTTTCCGGGCTTTGCCCGGCACCCGACTGCAAGCGCCATTTATTTTCCCCCCTTGACCGTATCGAATGCCTGCCGTGCCGCCTCGATGTTCTTTGCCGCCAGTTCTTTGGGGAACCGGTGGTTGAGTGCATTTTCGAGGGCAGCGAATTTTATTTCGCCGGTTGCGGCAGCAAACGCTCCCATGAGCGAGGTATTGGTGATCGGGAGCCCGAGCGCCTTGAGTGCAATCGAGGTGGCATCGATCGTGATCAGCTTCACGCCCTCAGGCACCTTGTAATCCGGCGCCTTCTCGGTATTGACAATGACAATGCCCCCTTTTTTCACACCCTGGAAGACGTTCACGTCCTTGATCAGGGTGCTGTCCTGGACAATGATGTAATCCGGTTCATACACCTGGCTCCGTTTCCGGATTTTTTTATCATCGAATCGCACAAATGCCTGCACTGGTGCCCCGCGGCGCTCGACGCCAAACGCGGGAAATGCCTGGGCAAAGACGCCGCCTTCGAATGCGGCGACCGCAATCAGCTCGGCAGCGGTGACGGATCCCTGCCCGCCCCTGCCGTGGATACGCAGTTCTCTCAAGAAAAATCCCCACTAATCTTACATGATTAATCGATATAAATCTACAGATCCACACCGAGCCCGAGGATGTGGGGCGTCCCCGAAAACACATCGCGTGCAATCCGCGCAAGCCCCCGGGAAGCGCACCATTCATCGTACACGGCGACTTTCCTCTTCAGGTGTGCTTCCACTGCCCGGGCAATCCTCGGTGCGAGGGTGCCAGCCAGTGCGACATGCGCTTTGCGGTTCAACAGGAGCATCGCAGCGCATTCCATCGCCGCAAACATCGCAACCGTTGCCATCCTTTCATCTTCAGGCATGGAAAAGTCCACCCCTGCGTGCTGGAATGCATCGTTTGCCGTCCACTCCCCGGCATCAATTTTGCGTATGGCACTGACATCGAGAGCCCCGTGTCTGGTTCCCGGGGCAAAGATGCAGGCGTCGAATGCGCCAACAATTTTACCTTTCCTTACCAGAAGCGTCACCGTGTTGGAACTCACATCAGAAATGATCACATTGTCACCGAGCGATTGGCAGACCTCGTACGCGATGCCGACCTTTTCTCCGCTTGACTGGTGCGAATAGGCTTTGAACCGTGGATCGGTGGGGGAGCCGCGGTGCAGCCCCGGGATCACAACGGCAGGCACGCCGCTCTTTTTCACCTCGTCAAAGACCCGTGTCCCCCCGCCGATATGTTCGCCGGCACCCTCGCGGCTGACAAGCCCGCGGTTTTTCACGTTCTGGATCGCGGTGATTTTTGAGATATTGTCTCCCATGGAGTAGCTGAGTGCAATCCCCTCAATCTCGCCAACCGGGCAGAGCGCATCAAGGTCAGAAAAGGAAAAGGAAGTCGCCGCCTCCCGCGACATCTTGAACTCACCCGATTCGCACGCAAAGCGCATTGAGGTGGTGCCATGATCGATCCCGATGAACATAGCAGTAATCCTATAGCATGGATAACATAATAGGTTATGATGTTTGATATCGTCACGGGCGGTGCCGGGTTCATCGGGTCCCACCTCGTGGACACGCTCATCACGCAGGGCGACCGTGTCACGGTGATCGATTCGCTGAGCGCGGGATCCCGGAAGAATATCGCCCGTCACCTTGACAAGGGGAAGGTGACGCTGGTGGTTGCCGATCTCCTTGACGACGGGTGGCAGGATACCTTTGAGGGCGCCGACCGGGTCTGGCACCTTGCCGCCGACCCGGATGTCCGGCAGAGTGCGCTTGCTCCCGAAGGCCCCTTCAATAACAACATCACCGTGACCTTCCGGGTCCTCGAGGCAATGCGTCGCCATCACGTTCCCGAAATTGCCTTTACCTCCACGTCCACGGTCTATGGCGAGGCAGACGTGCTCCCGACACCCGAGGGTTACACGCCGCTTGAGCCCATCTCGGTCTATGGTGCGAGCAAACTTGCCTGCGAAGCCCTGATCTCGGCATACTGCCACTCGTTTTCCATGAGATCGTGGATCTTCCGGTTTGCCAATATTGTCGGTGCGAGGAGCGGGCACGGGGTCATTCCCGATTTTATCAGCAAGCTGGCGGACAACCCGCGCGAGATGGAGATCCTCGGCGACGGGAACCAGAAAAAATCCTACCTTGAGGTACAGGAATGCGTGGATGCGATGCTCTATGCTACCGGTCATGCACACGCGGTGGTGAATACCTTCAATATCGGCTCGGAGGACTGGATCGATGTGAAGGAGATCGCCGGTATTGTGGCAAAGGAGATGGGACTTTCCGGGGTCCGGTACTATTTTACCGGGGGCGAGCGGGGCTGGGTCGGCGATGTGCCGAAAATGCAGCTCTCCATAGCCAAAATAAAAGCACTGGGTTGGAAACCACGGCACGGGTCACAAGAGAGCGTGCGTATGGCGGTACAGGCAATGCTCGCTGAACGAAAGCGGGGGTAACGATCGTGAAGTGTATTGTCATCATAGGCGACGGCATGGCGGACGAACCGCTCCCGCAGCTCGGCGGACAGACTCCTCTTGAATATGCGGTGACCCCCAACCTTGACCGGCTGGTCCGGGATGGCGCATGCGGTATCGTTCGCACCATTCCTGACGGATTTGAAGCGGGCAGCGACATCGCAAATATGTCCATTCTCGGGTATGACCCCGGGCAATTCTATACCGGAAGGGGCCCGCTCGAAGCAATCAGTATGGGAATTGAGCTGAACAACCGTGATATTGCATACCGCTGCAACCTCGTTACCATCGATAATGGCGTTATGCTGGACTTTTCCGCAGGGCATATTTCAAGTGCGGAGGGTGCACAGCTCCTCGCCGCTCTCCAGCAGGAGATCCCGGAGGTGGTGATTAAATCCGGGGTGAGCTACCGCAATCTTCTCGTGGTCCAGGGAGGGACCGGGTCCACGTCAACCCCGCCGCACGACATCGTGGGGAAGCCGGTTGCAAAATATCTCCCGGAAGGCGGGGATGCACCGCTCCTTGCCCGGTGCATGGAGGCCAGCCGCAGGGTGTTTGCCACGCATCCGGTAAATACCGCACGAAAGAAGGCGGGCAAATCCCTCGCAACGCAGATCTGGCCCTGGAGCGGGGGGAAAATCCCCCGGCTCCCTCTTTTTAAGGATAAGTACGGGAAGACCGGGGGCATAATCTCAGCAGTCGATCTCCTCAATGGCATCGGGCGCTGTATCGGTATGGAGATTATTAACGTGCCCGGTGCGACGGGCTATCTCGATACCGATTACCAGGCAAAGGCACGCTACGCGCTCGATGCAATCAGGCATCTCGATTTCCTGTACCTCCATGTCGAGGCCCCCGATGAGGCAGGGCACCTTGGCAGTATCAAGGAAAAGGTCAGGGCGATCGAGCAGTTCGATGGTCTTGTCGGGACGATCCTTGACGGGTTTAACGGGATTGTCGCGGTCCTCCCGGACCACCCGACACCCATCAGGGTGAAGACGCATACCGCGGATCCGGTGCCGTTTGTTGTCAGTCACAAAGGCAGGGATGTGACCACGCGGTTCACCGAACGCGAGGCAGCAAAGGGAATGTTCGGGACGTTAAACGCGGTGGATTTTTTAAAGTTTGTCTTCGGCTGAATGCCTTCTTCTGCGGGTATTCAATACCAAAAAAGCCATATTACAGTATCTTTCCAGTCGTTTGGCATCAGTCCCCTGCATCATCACGGTTCAGTGGGGGTAACTTTCATCATCTGCCGGACGTTACTGGTCATGGTAACTGGTTGCTGGTGGATGATATTGTTTACCCATAATAATCGGCAGGATCAAAAGGTGATCTTGATATGACGTGGCACCAACAAAAAGGATAGAGACAGCAAAGGGAAATCACATATGCTGGTATCCTGAAGCTACAAGAGTAGATAATACCGGAAGAATTGAAAATGGAGTGAGATGAAAAAGAACCTGCTCATGTGGGAAGAGACGCTGTTCCGTGACCCCGAGGTCTTCGAGTTTGACTACGTTCCCGAGCAGTTCCAGTTCCGCGAGAGCCAGATGCGTGAGCTCGCATTCCAGATCCGGCCCGGCCTGCGCGGCGGGCGCCCGTTGAACAGCATCTGCAAAGGTCTCCCGGGCACCGGAAAAACGACAAGCGTCCATAAACTGTTTTCCGAGATCGAGGACACGACAAAAAAACTTGTGCCGGTATACGTCAACTGCCAGATCGACAATACGAAGTTTGCGATTTTTTCCCAGGTCTATCGTAAACTCACCGGGCACCTCCCGCCGGCATCCGGCACGTCATTCAAGCAGTTGTTCGATGCAATCTGCCGGATCCTGCAAAGAGATGAGATTGTCCTCCTTGTTGCCCTTGATGATGCCAACTACCTCCTCTACGAGAACGAGATCAACAAGGTGCTCTATACCCTGCTGCGTGCCCACGAGGCATTCGAGGGGATCCGGGCCGGGGTTATCGTTATCATCAGCGACCTCGATGTCGATCTCGTAAAAGCCGTCGATGCACGCGTCAGCTCCGTCTTCCGCCCCACCGAGATCTATTTTCCGCCGTATGAGCATGCCGAGATCAGGGACATTATGCAGGCGCGGGTGATGCAGGGGATGTATCCGGGGGTCATTTCCGAAGAAATGCTCTCGCTTGTCATTGACCAGACCCGGAAGAGTGGTGACCTGCGTGTCGGGATCGACCTGCTCAAGCGGGCAACCCTGAATGCGGAGCGTGCCGCACGGCGCACGGTAGAACGCGAGGACATCTGTGGGGCGTACCTGGTCTCAAAATACCTCCACCTCTCCTTTACGACAAAGACGCTCAAGGATGAGGAAAAAAATGTCCTGAGAGCCCTTGCGAGGGCCAGCGTTTCGGAACAGGAGATGAACGCAGGCGAAGTATACAAGACCATCGCGGAGTCGGTCGGGATAAGGTATACCCGGTTTTACGAAGTCATCAAGAAGCTCGATGCGCTGCGGCTGGTGAACCTGCACTACCGCGAGGGCAAAGGGAGGACGCGCCTGATCAGCCTGCGGTACGAGCCGCAGAAAGTGCTCGAGTACCTCTCCTGATTCGTAATCATTTGGCAAGGATTAATTATTTGGCAGTCATCGTGTATGGTACAAGGGGTAAGGAACATGCTCAGTGTAAACGAACTGGCACTGGAGATTTTTGATAATCTTGCTGAACTTTCAGAGGAATTCAATGCGGCATACCATGAACTTGATAATGGTGCACGTATTGTGGATTGCGGTGTGAGCACCCGCGGCGGATATGCAGCGGGACGGGCGTTCACCGAGATCTGCATGGGCGGCCTCGGGGAAGTCAATTTCCGGATGGGGCATATCAAAGAGTTTCCCCTCCCGTTTATCGATGTGAATACCGATTTTCCCTCGATCTCATGCCTTGGGGCACAGAAAGCCGGCTGGACCGTCAAGGTGAACAACTACTTTGCGATGGGCAGCGGCCCGGCCCGGGCGCTCTCGCTCAAGCCGAAACACACGTATGAAGTAATTGATTACGAGGACGACTATGACTGTGCGGTAATCTGCCTCGAGAGTGACCACCTGCCCAACGGTGAAGTGATGGATAAGATCGCCGAAGACTGCCATGTTGACGTGGCGAATGTCTGCGCCGTTGTCGCCCCCACCTCATCGCTGGTCGGTTCCATACAGGTTTCAGGGCGCTGCGTCGAGACGGCGATCTACAAATTAAACGAACTCGGGTTTGACACCAAAAAGATCACTGCGGCGATGGGCACGGCACCCGTCCCCCCAGTCAGGGGACCGAAGCTCGCCATGGGTGTCACAAACGATGCCACCATCTACCACGGGCGGATCATGCTGACCATGAAAGCTCCCGAGATCAAGGACTACCTTGAGAAGATCCCAAGCAGCAAGTCCAAGGGATACGGCAAACCCTTCAACGACATATTCAAGGAAGCAGGCTACGACTTCTACAAGATCGACACCGCGCTTTTCTCGCCGGCAGAAGTCGTCATCAACGAGTTGTCCGAGGGCAAAGTCTACCACTGCGGTGCGGTTAACCCGGATGTTGTGTTGAAGTCGTTCGGGCTGACGTAATCCCAAAAAAAATATTTTGTTACTTTTTTGTGGTCGTTACAAAGACCTTTGCCGGTTTGGGCAATACACCGTTTCATAATCAGGGTTAATCCGCAAATGCCCCGGTATGTGGGAAAAATCAGATCCGGCTCATTGCATCGCGACAACTGCCCGAGCACCGGGGATTTTCCGGATTGTGACACGCAACTCCGATCATTTTAAAAGGATTGAAGGATGTGCGGCAGTACTCCCCGAAGAGATCGGATTCTGATACCTGCACCGGATTCTGCTTACCAGCAAGCGAATCCTGCTCGAAAAAAAGACTGGATACGCTTTGAGGAAAATGAGGCGTGGGTGGATTTGTAAAATGCGATGTACCGTCTTGAACACAACATTTGTTTCCAATCGCAAATTCGAATGAATCTGCCTCGTTCCTCTGGTCGATTATCTCCCCCCTTCACCCATCCTCTCCAAAAACCAGAAAAAGAGATCCCCTCTGCTTCACTCAAAAGGAAAAAAATCACTCTCTCCTTTTCATCGTTATGACAAAGGGCAGGAGCAGCACAATCGCGATGACAACCCAGAAATTGCCAAATACGTAGAGGAGCGTTTCCCGGTTTTTATCGTAAAACCGGAGGTCGATCGACATCGTACGGTTCCACCGCACCGTTGTTGAGTTATCAAGTTCCCCGATAATTATTGCTCCCGGATTAATACCGGCAAGCATGAGGTTCCTGACATCAAACTCTTCCGGTAGTGAAACGTTGACAGAATAGGGATGCTCGAATGCAGCCTGAAGGTGGTAATCCCGCAACGGTGCGGTATACAGGATTGTGTAGTTGCCCCGTGCAAAGGCAACAGAGGAGACACCACTCATGTTGAACTGGCACGGAGAACAGTTCCCCCTGACCTCAATATTGCTGACTTTCTGGGGGATTCGTTCCCCCAGCATACCCATCTCGTAGAAGTCATACTTTACCGCGTCGGCAACGTCGACGGATGCATTAAATGCCGTGCCATTTGGCAGGACCCGGTACTCCGCGTGCAGCGCTGCACAGGGTAGAGCCAGCATGGCAATTATAAGCGCAGCGCAGAGAGCAGCGAGGGCAAATCCGCATCGATCTCGGTCGGGGGTTCGCATTGTCTGATCACCGTATCAGGGTCTTTGAGGAGGTGACCGGTGACGACACAGACGATCCTTTCGGAACGGTCGATCGCTCCGCCCTCCACGAGTTTTCGCACACCCGCTACTGATGCAGCGGATGCCGGTTCGACCCCGATCCCCTCCTTTCGTGCAAGGTCGCGCTGCATGCGCAGGATCTCCTCATCGGTTACTGATTCCGCCAGACCGCCGGTTTTCCGGATTGCAACAAGCGCCTTCTCCGCATTCACGGGCGCCCCGATCCGTATCGCGGTCGCTACGGTCTCGGGATGCATTTCAGGGACCACCTCCGGCAGGTCCTCGCGGATTGCCCGGACGATTGGACTGGAACCAGATGCCTGGATACCGGTCATCATGGGCATGGAATCGATAAATCCGATCTCGTTGAGTTCGAGGAGTCCCTTGTATACCGCTGAAATATTCCCCGCGTTGCCGACCGGAAGAACAAACCGGTCCGGTACCTCACCCAGCTGGTCGACTGCTTCAAACCCGATGGTCTTCTGCCCCTCCAGCCGGTAGGGGTTGATGGAGTTGAGAAGATACAGTCCGTGAGACAGGCAGAGCTCGTGCACCATTTCCAGCGCACGGTCAAAGTTACCGCGAATGGAAATAACGCGTGCACCGTGCATCAGCGCCTGCGCCACCTTGCCAAGCGCGACTTTTCCTGCCGGGAGAAGAACAACGGCCGGAATCCCTGCCTTTGCCGCATAGACAGCAAGGCTCGCTGACGTATTCCCAGTGCTTGCGCAGGCAACGCTGCATTTGTTCAGCTGGAGTGCCATCGAGACACCAACAGTCATCCCCCGGTCCTTGAACGAACCGGATGGGTTCATCCCCTCATGTTTTGCATAGAGATGGGGAAGCCCCATCTCCTCTCCCAGCCGCCTGAGATGGTAAAGAGGTGTCCCTCCTTCCTGAAGTGTGACCGGCTCAATCCGCACCGGCAGCAGTTCGCGGTACCTCCAGACGGAAAGGGGGCGTTTCTCCCAGACTTTTTTTGTTATAGTAATCTCGTCGAGATTGTAGTGCACCGCGAGGAGATGGCCGCACTTCGGACAATTATACAGGATTTCGTCAGACTGATACGCAGCACCGCAGTTGACGCATACGAGCCGCTCCATGCTGTATAATTTGTCCCTGTATTAGATATAGGCGGCGCTATTTTCCGGTGTGCAGCTGGTGATACAGCTCAGTCCTGTGGTCTTTGTGGACGGGGAACCTGGATCTGGTCTGCTCAACACGTGACGGGTCCAGCTCGGATACCACCAGTTCCTCATGGTCAACAGCCCGTGAGATGACAGTCCCGTCAGGATCTGCAGTCATCGAAGCACCGCTGTATGAATCGACCGGGGTTTTTCCTACCGTGTTGATGCCGATCACGTACATCTGGTTCTCTGCAGCCCGTGCCATGATGAACAGTTCCCAGTGCCGGGCGCGGCTGGCAGGCCATGCAGCCGGGACAAAGACCCCGTGCACGCCCTTTGCAGCATAGATATGGAAAATAGACGCAAACCGGAGGTCATAACAAATCGCAATGCCGAATTTCATGCCCAGAAGATCAAACACCGCAATGTCTTCACCTGCGGCAAAATACCGATCCTCGTGTGCATAGGTAAATGGGTGCATCTTTGCATACCATGCAAGAATGGAACCATCGCTATCAACCGCAAATGCCATATTTTTCGGGAGCGGCTGGTGCCGCTCGCGGAAAGAACCAAGAACAGCGATGGAATATTCCGCAGCATACTTTTTAAGTGCAGAAACGATCTGGCCCGATCTGTCTTGGACATGCCGGTCCGAGCACGGATCCCACCCGGTGGCAAACTGCTCGGGAAACGCGATGATGGCGGCACCAAGGGACGCTGCTCTCTTTATACACACCTCCGCTTTTGCAAGGGTCTTTTCCGGCTTCTCCCAGCAGCTGGCGATCTGGGCACTGCAGCACTTCATGGGTGATCAGAGTTTGTTCTCCGGGTTTTTTAAGTTCGGGTATGTCCGGTAAAAAACAGAACATGCGAAAAAAACCTGGATGATGGTGAAGGTAATGCCAGGACAGGTGAAAAATAGTTGCAGGTATGCTGTTTTTTTTAAAAAGGATCAATACTCGTAGATCACGGACTCATCGATCCGGGTATACGGGCAGAGTTCTGCCGGCTTGAAATGAATGGCGATCTCGCGTTTCGCACTCTTTTCAGAATCAGACGCGTGAATCACGTTCCTGCCGGTGTCGATCCCAAAGTCGCCCCTTATGCTGCCGGGCGCCGCTTCCTGCGGGTTGGTCGCACCGACCATTTTGCGCACGAGAGGGACAACGTCTCTTCCTTCCCAGACCATCAGGAAAACCGGCCCGCCCAGGATGAACTGCTTCAGCGACAAGAAGAATGGTTTTTGAAGGTGCTCGCGGTACTGCTCGGTGAAGCGCTTCTCAGTCAGCACATCGAACCGGGCGGCGACCAGTTTCAGGCCCTTTGCCTCAAGGCGTGCGATAATCATGCCAACAAGTCCCCGCTGGACACCGTCCGGTTTGATCATCACAAAGGTGCGGTCCATAGTTCATTACTCCTTGCCGAGCGCCTTTTTCCCCGCCTTTGTCCACTGGACTTTCCGGGGAACCCTGCCAAGCTTGTGATTGTTCTGACACTTGGAGCTGCAGAAGAAGAAGATAGTCCCGTCTTTCTTGACAAACATCTTGCCGGTGCCCGGCTCGATCATGGTCCCGCAGAAATTGCAGGGGTGCTGTTCCACCATGAAGTCACCGCCTCGAAAGTTTCTTTGCCTCGCGTTCGGTTTCAAGGAGCATCACAATATCGCCTTCGCGGATGGGCCCGACGGTGTTGCGGGTGATGATGCGCCCCTTGTTGCTGCCATCGAGAATGCGGCACTTCACCTGCATGGCTTCGCCGTGCATCCCGGTGGAACCGACCACTTCGATCACTTCAGCTGGCGTTGCATCGTCTGCCATAAAGAGCCTCACGCCTTCAGGGCAATCAGCTGTTTCGCCAGATCATCCACGACTTCTTTTGCCTTACCGACTTTCACAATGGCAGCAGCGGCAGAACCGACGTCAAGTCCGCTCGCGGCACCGATATCGTTCTGTTTGTTGATGAAGATGTACGGAACCTTTTTTTCCTCGCAAAGGGGGGCGAGGTGCATCACGATCTCTTCGGGTTCGACATCAGCACCGATCAAAACAAGCTGGGCAATACTTCTCTCGATGGCCTTTGTTGCCTCGTTTGATCCTTTCTTGATCTTTCCGGTATCCCGTGCAACTTCAAGGGCTTCGAGCGCCTTGTTCTGGAGCTCTTCGGGAGCCTGCGTTTTTACGTAACCTTTTGCCATAACTCACCTCATTCAGGAGTGGAGCACTCCTTCATTACTCATCAGTCAGTTGACGATGTGCCATATGAAATCGACAATAAGAGCAATAAAGGTTATTGAAGGGGGGCTGGCACTACGGGCATTCTGTCTGGTTGATCACGATACATTCTGATCGGTTGCCTCTCCGGAAATCCGGTAAATATCCGTCCCTTCATGGGAAAATATGAGATTGAACGCAGATGACGAGATATTCACATCATAGCGGCTCCGTTCAGGTTCACCGACAATCAGCAACGTTGTATGGTATTTCTGCATGAGTGTATCTGCCTGATCCGGCTGTTCATAGATCGTACGGATATCGGAAATGCGCTCACTGTACCAGCCCGAATCGTCCCCCCTCCACATATATTCATGGAACGGCATGCCGATGATTGAAGGTATGCCGGTGAAAGAGGAGATGCGTGAATAGTAGGTATAGTCACCCCCTTCCGCTTCGACAATACGCACATCTCCGGGCAACGCCCGCAGGTATGCGACAGCCGCAGCATCCCCGGGATGTGCTGTTCGGAGGTATTCGAGCCCATCGAGAGACCGGCTGCCGTAATTCAGGTCCAGAGGGACTGAGAGCGGGACGATGAAAAGCAATGCAACCACGGTGATAGTGATCGCTGCCTGTGACCGGCGTGAGATCACCGGCACATGACCCCAACGTGAGATTGCCTGTCCTGTCATCGTGAAGGCGGATATGCCCAGCAGCAGCCATGCAGCAATGTAGCACTTGAAGACGGTATTCATCCGGAAATACGCATCCCCCATATTGTCCCTGAGATAGATGAGTTCGCAGAAGATGATGAGGGTAAGACCGAGAAAGGCAAGGATATCAGGGATAGCGCGATCTTTTTTCAAGAGCAGGTAAACCATCGGTATAACGGCAATCCCTGCAGCGGGATATCCTGCAAGGACAAGGGGAACTGCAGTGAGCAGATAGAAAGGTTGCCGGATGATATCTTTTAAAAGAAGCGCAAGCAGGATTGTGAGAAAGAACCCGTGGACAAGAATGAACTGGGCGGGATCGGATGGCGTCGGTACCAGCGCAAAACCCCCGGTGTTGGTCCTGAGCTGGAGGTAGAACGGCACATAGCATACCAGAGAAATCGGGGGAACAGCGATCAGGAACCGGATCGCATCAGAAAGAGGATCGGTTGATCGGTTCTGCCACCAGATAAGGATACCAAAAAGCACCGTAACCGGTGCATAGATCAGTACATCCCAGGTGTTGAAGACTGGCATCGAGCCAAGGCTGACCGCGGCAAGAACGCAAACCACCCACTTCCCCGATGAAGACAGTGCACCCCACCGTTTCAGTGCAAAGACCAGGACAAAGATCAGGAACAGCTGGTTGAATATCCCGGTGACATGGGGATGGACATCGCCCCAGATAAAGGAGAAAAGGGGGTATTCAGTGATCGTGTTGGTTATGGTACGGGTGCTGTCCCAGAGTATCGCGGTGACCCCTTTCCCCTGCATGACCTGGTAAAAGAACGACGGGTTCGGCAACAGGAGCGTGATGAGCGGGAGCCACCGGAACCGGTCGAGCAGGAGGTCTCCGATCGCGTACAGGTTCACCGCTGCAACTCCCAGTACGGTCGGGAGGGCGAGGTTGAATACAATGTTCGAGGGAACTCCACTTACAATACCCAGACACCCGAACATCCAGTACCCGAGATAGTAATAGATATTCAAAAACCCTCCGGAGAACCAGGGATCAAGAGGAGGGACCACCGGCTGCCGCATCACCGATGCAAGAAATGCATGGTCCATGAATTTCTCCGCAAACGATATGGTTGGGTTTACAAACCTCATTTCGAGCATCAGGAAGAAAAATATGAGGAATACAATCTCCCAGCGCCACTGCACTTTGAGGTCATCTGCCGTGAAGTGTTGGCGGTACAGGTGATAGACAAAGAGGAAAATGAAGGGAATAAGGGCAACGTGGACAGGGAGCCGGACAAGCCCGCAATACCAGGAGATAAGGGTGAAGAACAGTAACGACACTGTGAACGATGCGGGGAACGCATAAGTGTCAAAGGTCTTTTTTAAGGATGGATAAACAGAGATCTGAAGAAATGAGAGGAGGACGAACCAGCTGATCACCGAACCGATCTGCAGTTCAGTGCTCAGAAGTGCTCCCCCCGTTAAATCGTGTGCTGAGCGCTTTTTTTATGCTTGGTATTACCCAGTCACCGAAGAAATAAATCGAGATGACACCCCCGGCAAGTGTAACAAGGTTTTTGATGAGGTGGTCGATAACCGCAATCAGGGTAGCAACGGCCGGTGCCATTCCCGCGAGGATGAATGTATTGGCAACGAAAAATTCATAGGTGCCGACTCCTCCCGGTGTGATAGGTACCGCCTTGATGAGATTGCCGATCACGATCGCAAGAACTACCGTAACAAACGGGATGCTCTCATCAAACATCATTACAACGGCCATGCAGACCAGTGCGTCAAGGATCCAGATCACGATTGATGAGAATCCAAGCACGACAATTGATCGGGGAGTGAGGGATGCTTTCCGGATCTCATGCAGCATATGAAGAACAATTTGTATATAACGGCTGTCTGATCGTAATTTATCAGCAAAGAACAAAAAAAGGAAAAAGACGCCACCAAGCATCAGGATCACGACGATAATCAGGAAATATGCCGGGTCAACAGAGAGGACAAAGGAGAATGCGACCAGCCCGAGCAGGGCAACCGTAATAATATCAAAGACCCGTTCGACAACAATGGATGAAATGCCGTCTGAATACCTTGTCCCGTTTTCATGGTTCAGGATAAATATCCTGACAAAATCCCCAAGACGGGCAGGAATGACAAGGTTTGCGGTCTGGCTGACAAAAATACAACCGGTTGCGACACGGACACTCACCCGGTTATCCATGTATGCGAGAATGGCATGGTACCGCCACCCCCGCAGCCACCATGCGGCAAGGCAGATAGTAACTGCGACCATCAGGTAAAGGGGAACGATATGGGTAAGGGCATCCAGCAAATCATCCCATACCTTAAAGAGCATATAGGCAATAATGCCGATCGCGATCAGGGTCGGCACTACAATCGCGCTAATCTTCCGATACATGGATCTGCCACCAGAGCCTCAGGATTGATGATCCCATCTCAAAGACATCCTTCACCTTCACGGTCGTGCCCTTACCGGCACGCCAGCGGACGGGAAATTCTTTCACGCTGAACCCCTCATGCTGGCTCCGGACCAGAAGTTCCGTATCCCAGAACCAGTGTTGTGACGTTATTGATGGAATGATGGTAAGAATCCTCTGTTTATTGAATGCCTTAAAACCGCACTGGTGATCATATACCGCGCTTCCCAGAATAATCCTGACAAGGAAATTGTAGGTACGGCTCGCAATCTCCCTCCCCCCTGTTCTTCTGATATCACTTTCTCGCATGAGCCGCGAACCGGTGGCAATATCAAATCCGCTGCGGATTGCACCGATAAGGTCAGGAAGGTGCCGCATATCGGTAGCCAGATCGACATCGTAATAGCAGACGATGGTTCCTTTTGCCTCCAGGATGGCACGGCTTAATGCCCTCCCGCGTCCCAGCCGCTCATCGCTATGGAGAAGACGTATCCTGTGGTCCTGTTTTTCATATTGTTGTACCAACCCCCGGCTGTTGTCGGTACTACCGTCCTCGGCGATAATCATCTCAAAATTCTTTGATATCGTGGACAATACCTCAATTGATCGCGGAACCGCAATTTCAAGGGCCGCACGGTCGTTGAAAACCGGAATAATCGCAGTAACGTCAGTCTCACCCAAGGGGAGTCACCTTCATAACCCGTGCCGCCACTTCAAATCCTGCCCTGACCGCACCCTCCATGCTCCTCTCAGGATAATTCGGGAGGGAAAACATGCCTGCCATAAAGAGCCCGTCCTGCCGGTAATCCGGGATTAATGAGCGGTACCCGAGAGTATAGATCGGCCCCGCCCAGGGATCAATTGCCATCCGTGTCCAGTGGATCTCCTCTTTTTTGACAGAAAAGCGGTGGCAGAAATCAGAAAGCATCTGCCGGTCGGGATTTCGGGGAAGGGACCCGCTGAAATAAGAAGCGAGGTAGATGATATGCTCTCCATAGCGTTCTTTTGGCACAAAGTTTGTGTGCGAAATCACCGCCCCGTAGGGTGCAGCATCCTTCATATTCAGCCAGTAAATCCCCTCACTCACTTCACGTTCACAACCGATTGTCATGCAGGCAGCTCCCTGGTACGGAATGGGGCGTATGTCAGGACCGCCCAATCTCTTCAATTGTTGGGGGGGGATTGTCGAAATAACAGTATCATACCGTGTACCATTCACTTCCCATGAACCATCCACCCTTCGGATCGCTGATACCGGGACCTTCAGGTGAACCCTGCCGTTTTTCATTTGTATTGAACGTTCCAGCGCATCAATAAGCTGGTAAAATCCCCCTTTGAGATACCCGAGATGCTCCCCTGCAAGTCCCCGGTTTGAGCGGATGGCAATCCGGCTCAACAACCATGCAGCGGATATGTTCTTGCGGTTTTCTCCGAACTTGCTGTTGAGCAGGGGCTCAAAAAATGATCGATAGACCGGTTCGCCCAGTGTTGTGACAACATATTCCTCAGCAGGGATATTGTCAAGGGGTTGAAGGTCAATTTTTTTTGAATTGATGGTAATCCATGCGAGTTTTACTTTATCAAGGAGGGACAGGTGGGGATATCTCATGATTTGATAAGGAGTGTTGAGAGGATAGACCCTATTATCAGCATAATACCCTGTGGTCCCTCTCAGCCACTCAAGGCGATCCGATAGTTGCAGTTGATCAAGTAACGAAAAAAAATGCTCATCCCCTGAAAAACAATGGTGGTAGAATTGTTCAATCCAGTAATTATTGACCTGATAGGAGGAAAGACATCCCCCAAGACGGGATTTTGTTTCAAAGAGATCGACCTCATGTACGCCCGATAATGCATGGGCAGCGACAAGGCCGGTCAAACCACCCCCGAGAATGCAGATCTTCATAAACGGTATCTGTAGTATTTTTTTGGCTTAAATGAAAAAGCCTCCGATAAAATCCGTTTTTTTCCTAAAAATCCCTCGTGTATTTATAAGAAAGTTTTTGTACTGCAGAATTCAAGTTCTTTTAACAAAAGG
>CAZVFG010000029.1:14917-16235 GCA_964626125.1 uncultured Methanoregula sp. | reverse complement strand
GAAGAGATCGACCAGTTCCGTGTGATGACGGATTTCTAAATTTTTTTTATCTCCGCCCCTACAATTTTAAAATGCGTTCTGCCGGCACCCGCACGGTATCCCTCATCGTTTCATTGCCTGACAGCGATGTCCTTAATATTTCCCGGAACCTATGAATAGTAAGGATCGGATTTTCCATGCAGCCCTTCAAGATCATCGTTGAAGAACACCCGGACGGCTATATCGCCTACCCTGTCGGGATGAAAGGGGTCGTGGTTGGGGAAGGCGACACCTACGATCAAGCGGTTACCGATGTCACGTCCGCGATACGGTTCCATATCGAGACATTCGGAAAAGACGCATTCTCCGATGAGGAGATTATCGATACGCGGCTTGCCGAGGTTGTCCTCTGAATGAAGTTTCCCCGCGACGCGCCAAAGCAGCGGGTCATTCAGGCATTTCAGTCGCTGGGGTTCCGGGTTGTCCGAATCGGGAATCATATTGCCCTGGAGCGGAAGAACCCGGACGGCACAAAAACCCCCATGACCATGCCAAACCACGAGACGCTCAAAGGATCGACACTACGCACAATCTGTACTCAGGCAGGGATCTCACGGGACGCTTTTCTGGACGAGTACGAGAAGAACTGATCACGTTTTGGCAGGATCCCGCTCATTCATCCGCTACCCTTCTCTTCGAATACTCCTTCCATGCATCATCCCGGTTTTCATAATCGATATCAATCTTTGTTTTCCGGAAGATGATCCGGTCGTTCTCCGATGAGATCGTCAGGTAATCCCCTTCCTCAATACCAAGGCGTGAACGGATTTTTTTGGGAAGTGTGATCAATCCTTTTGAAGATACCTTGACAAGGGTCGTGTCCGGCATATACTACCACAGCTAAGAATTAAAGATTCTTAGATTATTAGTGTTGTGGGAGCTCGCACGCAACGGACCAATCCCCGGAAGACAGGCAGATTTGTGCCTTGCAGGCAGGTTTGTCCGGACTGTGGAATAAGGACGGGAAGAAAAAGATTTGTTATGGTACGATATCACTTCGCACAGAAGTAACCGATCACGAGTTTGTATTTTGTAAATACCTCACACGCCGGACAATAGCAGCCACTCGTTTTTGTGTTTTCTGCAATCGATGATTTCCCCCGTGCGCAGAACAGTTCATGGGGCGGGGATTCCTTAAGATGGTTATTCCGGAAGGTCGGGCAGGCCCCGCAATACTTTTTGCAGAGCTCCGCGTTCCCTACCGTATCATCCACTGTTACCGTGTTTGTTTTCATCACGAGATACTATAGTGCAGGTATAATTATACTATTGCCTTGCG
>CAZVFG010000029.1:9314-14817 GCA_964626125.1 uncultured Methanoregula sp. | reverse complement strand
TTGACCTCCACGGTCTCCCCCGGCATCAGGATCTTCACCCTGATATCGGTCGTCCGCTCGATCGCTTCCTTCCACGGCACTGGGTCCTGCTCGATCTTGTCCCACGTGTTGTAGTGAATAGGGATGACCAGCTTTGCGCCCACAAAGTTTGCTGCCATCATTGCCTCGTTCGGGCCCATCGTGAACCTCCCGCCAATGGGAAGCAGGGCGACATCGGGATGGTACAGCTCCCCGATCAGTTTCATGTCAGAGAAGAGTCCGGTGTCACCGGCATGGTAGACCGATACGCCATCCATGCCAATGACAAATCCTGCCGCGGTCTCCCCGCCATATCCCTGCCCCGTCTCTTCGATCCTCCCGGAATGCATCGCCGGCGTCATCGTGAACGTGACGCCGCGTAGTTCCAGTGTCCCCCCGATATTCATGCCCTCCGCGGGGACTCCCCTCGCCTTGAGGAACTTTGCAACCTCGGTGATCGCGACCGTCGGCCGTTTCATTGACGCCGCCTCGCCGAGATGGTCGGCATGCCCGTGGGTGACCGCGACGAAATCCGGTTTTGTCCCCGCGACACTCCCGCCTTCAATGAACGGATCGATCAGGACCTTTTTGCTTCCTGAGAGCAGGACACATGAATGTCCCAGCCACGTAATATGCATATATGCAGATGGGATTTTTATAAGCATCAATATTGTGCGAGAAAAGGTTTGAGAAGCGGGGGTTCTTACTGCCAGCAGGCTCTTTTACCGGTCCGGAGTATTTTTCAGCGGAGGAACTTACGTATGCCCGGCCACGGTCCCGGTGCCGCGAACCTGCGGACTCCCCCCCTCACCATCAGAAAATGCCCGCAGTGCGGCGAGGAGGTCGAGGTCTTTTCAACCGATGTTGCGGTGAAATGCAGCAGGTGCGGGTTTGTTGTCGATAACGACATGGAGTCATGCATCCCGTGGTGCAGGCACGCAAAGGAATGCCTCGGTGATGAGATGTACCAGAAACTGACCCGTGAGAAGAAGCGGTACTTTCATTGATGGCGTGTGCGAGTCCGGACTAAGAAAAGAGACGTGGACGTTTCCCCGGAGTGAACCGGTGCAGCGCCTCAGGTCACATCAATCAGTTCAGCTTCGGTGATGTCAATCGATTCACCAAACCCGTCAGCGGTTACGCTGCGGGTCATCTGTTCCGACAGGTCGCGGTCTTCCATGACATCCTTGATCCGCGTGATATACGGGTCAATGGTCGGGTCTTCCTGTTCTTCGATCACGTGCCGGTACTCCCGAAGCGTCGAAGGGCTGATGCCGAGCTCCTCGCTGACATCCTTCATGGTCTTTCCCGAGTCGAGGAGTTCTGCCATCTTCTGGCGGTCAAACGGCATCTTGAAGTCCAGCTCGCGGAAGAGCTTGAGCCTGACCCGTGCCCGTGCAACGGTCTTACTGAGCTTGTCATCGCCAAGTTCGCGGGCGATCTCGGTATCGTTCTTTCCTCCATAGAACATGGTGACCAGTTTTGCAAGCTGGATCGGCCGCAGGGAAGTCTTGAAGATCCCCTGCTCGGTAATCTCACGCATGACCAGTGCGACCTCGCGCTCGATCGCGTCGCTGTCCCTGAGGGTGCCGTGGATATTTTTCATCGGCTCGACAATCTTGGTCTTGCCGGACATCATGCTGAACAATTTCAGGAGCTGTGCTTTCTTTTTATCTTCAGTCATTGCGAACCCCGCTATTGGGATTAGGATATACAATATTACGCTGACTATTTAATGCTTCTGTAATTGGATATCTGACCAAAAACTCTTTAAATTGCTGTGCGATTATGTACAGCACTGAGCTGGTTCTGTCGGGAAAATGAGGGTATTTACCTTCTTTTACCCGGTTCCGCGTTCCCCTAGCACGAAGGATACCATTCCCATGGTGATCCACCGTTCCTTCCAGTATCCTTTTTGTGCCAGTCATCGTACTATATGGGACGAATATCTGATTGCCCTGTGATCACCATGAGCGATATCTATGAAAAGGTAATGGATCTCGCCCGGCGCCGCGGTTTTATCTGGCCTACCTCGGAGTGCTACGGTGCGATGGCGGGCTTCATCGACTACGGTCCGCTCGGCGCGATGATGAAGCGCCGGGTGGAGAATATCTGGCGGGATTTTTACGTCATCCAGGAAGGTTATTACGAGATCGAATGCCCCACCATTGCACAGGAAACCGTTTTTGTTGCATCGGGACACGTGAAAGGGTTTGCAGACAAGATGTGCCAGTGCCCGTACTGCAGGGAATTCCTCCGCGCCGACCATGTCGCCGAGGGCGGCGGGGTGACCGGTGCCGCAACGATGGATCATGAAGTGCTTGCCGCCGCGATCGCATCATGTACGTGCCCTGCCTGCGAAAAGGTGCTCGGTAAAGTTGAGGTCTTTTCCTTTAACCTGATGTTCAAAACCTCGATTGGGCCGGGGTCTCAGCGCATAGGCTACCTGCGCCCCGAGACGGCACAGGGCATGTTTGTCGATTTCACCCGGCTTCTGCGGTTCTACCGCGACCATCTCCCGTTTGGCGCCGTACAGATCGGCAAGGCCTACCGCAACGAGATCTCACCCCGCCAGGGAATGATCCGGCTGCGGGAATTCACGCAGGCAGAGGCGGAGATCTTTGTCCATCCCGACGAAAAAGTCCACCCCAATTTCTCCCGCTACGCGACTTACACGATGCCCCTCCTGACTGCGGCACGGCAGCAGGCAAAGGAATCCCCGGTTACCTTGGCGATGCGGGATGCCGTCGACCAAAAGGTGATCGCCAACGAGTATGTGGCATACTATGTCGCGCTCACCCACGAGATACTGGTTTCGATCGGCATCAGGCAGGACCGGCTCAGGTTCCGCCAGCACCTGCCTGATGAACTGGCACACTATGCGGCAGACTGCTGGGACGCCGAGGTGTACTCGGACCGGTTCGGATGGGTCGAAACGGTCGGGATTGCAGACCGGACCGATTACGACCTGACCGCCCATGCACAGCACAGCGGGACCCCGATGACCGTCTTTATCCAGTACCGTGAACCGAAAAAGGTGCAGCGCCGGCGGATTGTGCCAAACATGAGCGTGCTGGGCAAACAGTACCGGACGAAGGCGAAAGCGGTCTTTGAGGCGCTCGCAAAAGCGACACCGTCCGCGGATGGCGCAGATATTGACGTGGATGGCGAGAAGATCCACATCCCGCCACATCTCTATGAAATCCGTAATGAGGAGATCGAAGTCCGGGGCGATGAGGTCGTACCGCACGTGATTGAGCCATCGTATGGGATTGACCGGATGTGCTATGCGGTCCTCGAGCAGGCATACGACGAGGACATCGCAGACGGTGAGATCCGCACGGTGCTGCGGCTTCCCCCTTCCGTTGCACCGGTACAGGTCGCCGTATTCCCGCTCATGAACCGGGACGGGCTTGAATTGATCGCCCTTGAAATCACCCGCACGCTCCAGAAAAAGGGAGTACTCACCGAATATGACGACTCCGGTGCAATCGGGCGACGCTACCGCCGGCAGGATGAGATCGGTACACCCTTTGCGATCACCGTTGATTACGATTCAAAAGAGGATCATGCTGTCACGATCCGGGACCGGGACAGTATGAAGCAGGTCCGTATCGCCATCGACCGCATACCGGGAACAGTCTGCGCCCTCGTTGACGGAAGCGTTACGTTCGCGTCGCTGTCCCCATAACACACACCCCATGAGCTGCATCTCCCACCCCCTGATCAGGCCGGACAGCATTGAGTCGCGGGAGTACCAGCTCGCGATCGCCATGCGGGCACTGGATGCAAACACGATGGTGATCCTGCCAACCGGGCTCGGCAAGACCGCGGTCGCCCTGCTTGCCGCAGCATCCCGGCTCTATAATGAAGGGGGCAGGGTGCTGATGCTTGCACCCACAAAACCGCTGGTCGAGCAGCACCTGCGGTTTTTCGAACGGTATCTTCTGGTAACGGGCAAAAACGGTCCCTCCGCCTCCCCGTTTGTCATGTTTACCGGCGATGCACCACCCTTTGAGCGGACTGCAGACTGGGAGCGGGCAACCGTCATTTTTGCAACCCCGCAGGTCGTGAAAAACGATCTCATTGCCGGGCGCTACAGCGTAAAAGACGTTACGCTCCTGATCGTGGACGAGTGCCACCGTGCGGTGGGCAACTACGCGTACGTTTTTCTGGCCCAGCGGTACCTTGCCACCGCCGACAAGCCCCTCCTCCTCGCGATGACTGCCTCCCCGGGCGGGGTGCAGGGTAAGATAGAAGAGGTCTGCGGGAACCTTGGCATCGCCCATATCGAGACCCGGACCGAGAACGATCCCGATGTCCGCCCGTACGTGTACGAGCGGGACATTGAAGTCCTCACCATTGAACTTCCCGCGGAACTCAAAGTGGCGATCCATGCGATCAACTCCCTCATCGAGGACCGTCTTGCCCTGCTTGCCTCACTCCACTTTTCCGTGCCAGACCGTGAGAAGCTGACGATGAAGGCACTCAATGCGATCAACGCCCAGATCCAGCAGCGGATCGCAAACCGCGACCCGGCCGCATATTCGGCCGCATCGGTATACGCGGAGTGCATGAAACTGAAGCATGCGGTCACGCTTGGAGAGTCCCAGGGAAGCGAGGTGCTGAAAGGCTACATCGCAAAGCTCATTGCCGAAGGTACCGGTGCCGGGGGGAGCAAAGCGAGCCAGCGCCTGGCAAAGGATCCCACATTCCGGGACCTGTCCGGCCGCTCCACCGGATGGACCGCTGAATTACACCCAAAACCCGCGATTGCGCTTGGTCTTGTCCGTGAGCAGCTGGAAGCGCATCCAAAAAGCCGGATCATCATCTTTGCGACATACCGCGACACGGTGCAGCTGCTCGTCGATTACCTCACTACCAACGGGATCGCGTGCGAGAGGTTCGTCGGGCAGGCAACCAGAGATGCGGAGAAGGGACTTTCCCAGAAGAACCAGATCGCCGCCCTGAGCCGGTTCAAAAAAGGTGAGTTCAGGGTGCTGATCGCAACGTCGGTTGGTGAAGAGGGGCTCGATGTCCCTTCCACCGACATGGTGATCTTCTATGAGGCCGTACCTTCCGAGATCCGCTCCATCCAGCGCAAGGGAAGGACGGGCAGAACTGGCGCAGGGAGGGTCGTCGTTCTTGTCACGAAGGGGACCTCAGATGAGGTATACCGGCACGTCAGCCAGGCAAAAGAAAAGATGATGCACCGGAGCATGAGAACCATGGGCAGACAGACACTCCCCCCGCAAAAACCCGGTGGTGCCGGGCAGGCAAGCATTGAAGCGTTCACGCCGCAGGGACCGAAGATCATTGTTGATGACCGCGAGACTTCCTCAAAAGTCGTCGAACTCTTAAGCAGCATGGGCGCTGCAATCCAACTCGAACGCCTTGTGCACGGCGACTACGCGATCGGCGATCGGATCCTTATCGAACGCAAAACCACAGCGGACTTTGTCGATACCCTGATCAACCGCGATCT
>CAZVFG010000029.1:0-9214 GCA_964626125.1 uncultured Methanoregula sp. | reverse complement strand
ATCAATATTTAACCTATATATGGGGGTTCTGCATATTAACTACAGGTACGAGGTGTGGCACCATGCCGAACCCACAGAAGACAATCGATAACTGTATCCTGATGCTTCAGCACATCATGGAGGACAGTAGCATCCCGAGGAATATCCGGCGCGTGGCGGACGAGACCCGCCAGCTGCTGACAAATGATAACAAGGAACTGGGGCTGCGTGCAGCTGAGGCAATATCAAAGATCGACGAGATCTCAAATGATCCCAACATGCCGGTCCACGCGAGAACGAGGATCTGGGAACTGGTCTCCCAGCTGGAGACAATCCCGCTGGATTAAGAAAATGACGGTTCATCACCATACTTTTTTTCCTCTTTTCTTCCCAATGATCGCCATCATGCCGGTATAAACTGGTTTTTACATAATCATTCTGAAACAAAAAACCGTCTCGCACGAATCTTTTTTTTTAGTAATCGTTCCTGCACCACGACCTTTTCATTCTTAAAAATGGAGGGAACGGGTACATTCCTGACAGCAATACTTTATGATGCTTTCCTACAGACATAATCCTAGGGTTATAGACAGGTGTTTGCAGGAGATGCCCACGGTTCTGATCGTTGATGATGATCCGGATATTGCCAATATTTTCAGGATTTTTTTCTCACGGGAAGGCTACACGCCCATCACCGCATCCGATGGAATCGTCTGCCTTGAGAAACTGCAGCAATTCAAATGTGACGTGATCCTGCTCGATATCATGATGGCACCCATGGACGGGTGGGAAACGCTGACACGTATCAAAGCCAATCCCCAGACCAGTTCGATTCCGGTCATCATGGTGACGGGAAAATCCATCGAAGAACGGGAACGGGAAACGTATGGGAAGATGTTTTATCAATACGTCGTAAAACCCGTACGGCGCTCGGAATTATGTGAAATTGTCCGCAACGCGCTCGATCAGAAATAGGAATATTCTTCATCGCTCTTGACATGAATGGGTTCCCGCGTGTCCTTACCGGCTCAATACATCCTGCACAAATGTCCCGATATGGTCGATCGCTTCCTTCCCTTCGGGCACGTGGTCGGCAAACACCTGCCAGCAGTGGAACATGTCCTGCCAGATCTCGAACCGGACCGGGACTCCTGCCCATCGCGCCTTTTTGACAAATGAGGTTATGCCGTCGAACAGGAGCTCGTGCGTCCCTGCCTGGACAAAGAGAGTCGGGAGCCCTGCAAGGCTCGCACGGATCGGCGATGCAATGGGATCAGAAGGGTCATGCCCCGCAAGGTATTCGTTGCGGATCGCGTGGAGTCGTTCAGCCGAGATCCAGTCCATGTCCCGGTTCTTTTCCACCGATGCGCCCCCAAACATCATATCCACCGCTGGTGACATACAGACAGCCGCCCGGGGAAGTGGCATCGCCCCGTCCCGTGCGGACAGGATGAGGTCAAGCACCAGCGTCCCTCCGGCAGAAATGCCGACCGGCACGATCCGGTGCGGGAGGCAGCCGTGGGCGATGAGCCAGCGGTATGCGGTAACCGCATCTTCCGCCGCTGCAGGAAAGACGTGCTCCGGTGCCAGCCGGTAATCGACAGAAAAAACCCGTGCCCGGGCGGCCCGCGCGATCCGGAGGCACAGCCCCCGGTGGTCTGCTGTCGATCCCATGGTGAAACCGCCGCCATGAAAGAACAGGACGGTACGGTCCGGCACTGATTCAGCAACCGAGATCCAGAAGCCCTGCACGCCCTTTTCGCTGATGACCACCCGCTCCATGAACGGCGGTTCACCTGCATCCTGCTGAACCTCCCGGTAAAACGCCGAGAGTTCCCGCCGCACTACGGAAAGCGGCTTTTTCGGATCGGGTGCGTGGGACCGGATGATCGTGAGGAGGTCATCGCCCGGGTCCTGATCCATCGTATCTGAGGGTATCGTGGAGGGGAGTTATAAATGGTGGGGGTGAGGAGAAAAAGAAATTGCCGCACAGGATTACTCAGGGCGCGGACACGATAAACAGACGCCGGTATTATTATTAATCCGGTAATAATGGAGGGATCGGGTGCCGCTCTTCTTAAAAAACCGTGATATGGAGTCCGGGGTTGGCGATGGTAAAAAAATGATTTCAGGAATCCGTCATCCGGTTCGGAACTTCAGGTAAAGGACACTTTTGCAAACGAACCGTTCACTTAATTTTTGCCGGAACATTTCCGTCTGATGCGCTCCATCTGGTCGTAGCACCAGAACACCCCTTTTGCCAGTCGCACTTTCACACCCAGTCCATAACCCTCCATTTCCCTTGATACCTGCTTCATCAGGGAGGGAATTTTTAAGTGCTGCGGGCAGATCTTTGCGCATTTCCCGCACGCCCGGCACAACCCTGCGTAGGATGTGGCACCGAGCAGTCCGCCATGCCGTCCGAGATAGAGAAATTTCGCGGCACGGTCACGGGGGAAGAGGTGATGGTTGTTGTAGAGGGAAAAGCAGCCGGGGATATCGACACCCGCCGGGCACGGCATGCAGTAGCCGCAGCCCGTGCACCCGACCTTCATCAGCCGCAGGTAGGTATCCCGGACCCGGGCGATGAGTGCCAGTTCGTCTGCCGTCAGAGAATCCGGGAAGGCAGATTCAGCAGTCCGCAGGTTCTCATCGATGTGGGCTTCGTTGTTCATGCCCGAGAGGACGACGGTGACCTCGGGATGGTTCCAGACCCAGCGCAGCCCCCACTCCGCGGGTGAACGTTGTACCGCTGCTTCGTCCCAGATCTTCTGGACCTCTTCCGGCACCGGTCCGGCTAGGTTGCCACCCCGCAGGGGTTCCATGACCATCACGGCGAGCCCGTGTCCTGCTGCATATTTCAGCCCTTCTGTTCCTGCCTGGTTCTGTTCATCGAGATAATTATACTGGATCTGGCAGAAGTCCCATGCATACGCATCGATGATCTCTTTGAGGGTCGCCGTATCGCCATGGAACGAGAACCCGGCGTTTTTGATCCTCCCGTCTTTTTTTGCGGTATCGAGAAATTCCCGGACCCCGAGATTTTTGAGTTTTTCCCAGCTCGTATTGACCATACTGTGGAGCAGGTAGTAATCGATATGATCCGTGCGTAATGTCCGGAGTTGCGTATCAAGAATCCGGTCCATATCCGCCCGCCCGTGAACCGACCATGGGGGGAGTTTGGTCGCGATCCGGACTTTTTTACGGTAACCGTCAGCAAGTGCCATCGCCAGTACCTGCTCACTCTTACCAAGGTGGTACACCGGTGCGGTGTCAAGATAGTTTACTCCGCGGTCAATGGCATGTCGGATCTGCCGTATCGCCCGTTCCACATCCACCCCCCCTCTCTTGGTTGAGGGCAGGCGCATGCAGCCAAAGCCAAGAATGGAGAGCTTGTCGCCGGTTTTGGGGACGTTCCGGTATAACATGGGAAACACCATGGCGGGTGATGCGGTGATCAGCAGCTATGTCTGATCGCAAGGTATTCAAATATGAGTGGTCTCCCCGTGCACCGTTTTTCACCATATCCATGCAGATTTCCCTGATAATCGTGCAGCATCGCAGAACAGTTTTGTACCTAAACAGTTCACCAATAAAACTATTAAGAAAAAAAACTAATCCGGACTGAGAGGTATCTTGTGACAAATGATGTACGGGACCGGGCTGCAAAAGAGCTGCTCGCCCTGATGCCATTTTATCATAAACATATCATGAAAACAGGGTACGGCATCAGCGGCATGCAGGCGGCACAATACCGGGTGCTTGGGGTGCTCATGAAAGCAGGTAGCCTTCCTGTGTCCGAGATCGGACGGCGCCTCTATATCTCAAAACCCTACATGACGGCGCTGATCGACACCCTCATTGAGGGGGGATTTGTGAAGCGCCAGCCTGACCTGACCGACCGGCGGGTGATCAATATCACCATCACGGAACAGGGCAAAAAATACCTGAAACAATCCGTCACCCTGTTTAAAAACGAATTAAAAGTACTCCTCTCCAATCTGGACGATACTGACCTTACAGAACTCTGTACCTCGCTTGAATCCTTAAAAGCAATCCTTGCAAAAATCCCGTAAGTGATACATCCATGGAGCCATTGCCACCGGACCGGGACAAACGCCACGCTGCGGAGGAAGGTGGAGTGAGTGGCAGGCCAGGCATCTGTTCCCTGCCGGACAGCGAAAGCATCATCCGGATCGATCACGTAACAAAAATCTTCGGGAATAACCATACGGTCACCGCGGTCGATGACGTGACGTTCGATGTGAAGAAGGGGGAGATCTTTGGCCTGCTCGGTCCCAACGGGGCGGGAAAAAGCACCCTGATACGGATCCTGACCACCCTGCTCCGGCCAACATCAGGCACTGCGTGCGTCGATACTTATGACATTATCCGGAACCCGGAAAAGGTCAGGGCGATCATCGGGGTCTGCCCCCAGAACAGCACCCTGGACGTCGAACTCACTGCCTATGACAACCTTGAATTTTACGGAACACTCGTAAACGTGGACGACCGGGTGCTTGATGACCGGATATGGCAGCTCCTGAAGATGGCAGGACTCGCCGACCGGGCCCATTCACATGTGAGTACATTCTCCGGGGGCATGAGACGGAAACTTGAGATTGTCCGCGCCTTTATTCACCATCCGCTCATCCTGTTTCTCGACGAACCGACGATCGGCCTCGACCCTGAGTCGCGGCGTGAAGTCTGGCAGCAGATCTCGTTGCTCAATAAGGAGAATACCACGATCATCCTGACCACCCACTACATGGAAGAGGCAGAAAAACTCTGTCACCGCATCGCCTTTGTCGACAAAGGGCGACTGATTGCCCTGGATATCCTGGACAACCTCAAACGGTTAATCCCGGAAGGGGACCTGATCGAGATCGGGTTTGACAGGATTGATGAGGACGTGCTTGCAGCAATACGCGAAACCAGCATGATCAATTCGGTCGAGGTAAAGGGGAATCACCTCCACATCTCGGCAAAGAACGGGAGCAGGGTGTTGCCTGCCATCGTTGCGATCTTTGAAAAATTCTCCATTCCGATGAACTCAATCTCGATACACTCCCCGTCGCTGGAAGACGTGTTCATTTATCTCACGGGGAGAAAACTGGATGGGGGCGGGAATGAACCGGCTCAACCGGCAGGCAGGAGGCGACTGCCATGATCCGGGGCGCGATTGCGATATTCAAACGGGATTTCAAGAAGTTCCTCGGCAACCCGTTTGTCCTTGTCTTCACTCTTCTGATGCCCATCATGTACCTGGTGATCTTCGGTAACGCCATGGGCGGTACGATCACCCACGTCCCTATTGCGGTAGTCCAGGAAGGCCCGCCGTTCAACGAAACACCCCTGTTTACCACAGCGGTCGCGGAACTGAGCCATTTCCAGCAGCAGAAAGACCAGGCCCAGTTGTTTGACGTTACCGTATATGCAGATGAACGAACGGCCAAAAAGGCTCTTTCAGACGCTAAAACCAGCGGTGTAGTGGTATTTCCGTCGGAAATATCCCGTGACCATGCGGTCCGGCTGTACGTGGACAGCTCGGACTATATGACACCCACCCTCATTGAATCCGGGGTACGGGCGGTGCTGGCAATGACCAGGGCACCAAATCCGGTACTGGTCAATAAAATCTACGGGGATATCCAGTACATCCAGTTCTTCGGCGTGGGTGTGATCGTCATGGCAATCTTCATGACCACCATGATGGGGGGAGGGATTGCACTGATCAAGGACCGGGAGATGGGGATTCATGAGGGTTACCTCGTCACCCCCGTCAAGCGTTCGAGCATTATTGCCGGAATGATCTCGAGCGGTACGGTCAGGGCATTCCTGGCAGGTTTTATCATCTTCATTGTCGGTGTTCTCATTACCGGTGTCATCATCCAGAGCGTAGAAGACTTCCTGCTCGTCATGGTCGTGATCTTTATCGCAAGTCTCGGAGTGACCAGCCTCATGGTTTCCATTGCCTCGCGGTTCTCCAACCAGCAGGAGTACGCCTCTACGACCGCATTCTTCAACCTCATCCTGTTCATGACATCAGGGGCATTTTACCCGACAAACGGGATGCCGGACTGGCTGCGCTGGATTACCCTGATTAATCCCGAGTGGTATTCGGTGCATGCGTTGAGGAGCATCATCCTGCGGGGGCAGGGGCTCGATGTGATCGCGCCGGATATCATTGCACTGCTTGTCTTCTCCTTTGTCGCAATTACGCTTGGCATCACGACATACCGGCGGACCCTCGAATAAATGCGGCGCGTTCCCCAACAAAATTATTTACAAAATTATTTTTAGGGGTTACGGTTACCCATACCGGGATACCGATAGAATCAACAATAACCAAAATCCCGGCAAGGATCGTCCCGGTGCTGCATGGCAGCCGGTGTGAGGGAGGGGAATACGGGGCATGCACGAATAGCCAAACAACGATGAACGGCTCCCACAACTTCCCGCACAACGCTCAAAAGTATTAATGCACCACAACGGCAACGACATGGTCATGAAACAATCACTCGGTGCACGCACGATTGCCTATCCGATGCCGGTCTTTGTCATCGGTACCTATGACCATGCCGGAAAACCCAATGCCATGGTCGCTGCATGGGGCGGCATCTGTTCTTCAGACCCTCCGAGCATCGCTGTCTCGGTCCGCCCGACGCGGTACACCTACCGGAACCTGATGGAGAAACGGGAGTTTACCATCAGCATTCCCTCGGAGGATTACCTGAGGGAGACAGACTATTTCGGGATTGTATCCGGTGAGGATAACGACAAGTTCGCAGCGACCGGCTTGACACCGGTGCGGTCAACGCTGGTCGACGCACCGTTTGTCAGGGAGTTCCCGGTCGTACTCGAATGCCGGGTAATCAACCGGGTCGATATCAGGGCACACATCCAGTTCATCGGCGAAATACTTGACGTGAAAGTTGATGAATCGGTGATCGGCCCTGACGGGAAGCCGGACCTCTCAAAGATCCGTCCGCTCGGGTTTGACATGGCACGATCCGAATATTTTGCGATGGGGCCCGTTGTCGGGAAGGCGTTTTTGGCGGGTAGAAAGTACATCAGGTAATTTGCCTTTTTTGATTTTGTTCCGGGTGGCCGGTTCCCCAAATAGAATTACCCGGAGCCGGCGATAATTTTTTTTTCGGTGGGAAAGGATGATGAAGCGGGGAGTGAGAAAAGGAGAGAATTTCCTACTCATTGAACTTTTTGTAGAGGCGGTTTGCCACGAACTGGAAGATGAGGATAAAGATGATGAGGAACACGATATCATGGAACAGGCCAAAATGCGTATTCCCGTCATAGGCAAACCGGATCATATCGTTTGCGTACGTAAGCGGTGAACAGAGCGCAATATACTGCCCCGCAACCGGCATGGTTTCCAGCGGGATGAAAACTCCCGAGACAAAGATCAACGGCAACCGGACGAGATTGAGCATCGACATGACCTCCCCCACATTCTCCGTCGGGTATGCAGCAAATAAGGTACCGAGCGTGGCAAAACAGAATGCCGAGAGTATCAGCCCGGCAATGAGTGTTACCACATGGAGTACCGGGGTATGGTAGAAAGCGATTCCGACAATAAGCGGAAGCGTCGCGATACCAAGGCTGTAGAGGAAACCGCTCAGGCTCTCGCCAACCACGAGTGTGTGGAAGGTAATCGGGGCAGATAAGAGGCGGTCAAAGGTCCTGACCCTCCGCTCGATGGGAATTGAGACCGGTTCGATCGAGGAGGCAGAGAACAGGATCGTAATCGCGATGAGGCCGGGGATCAGGGTCCCGGGGGGTGCATTCCTGCCGACGGCAAACGCAAGGAACATGAAGAGCGGGAAGAGCAGCCCGGACATGATGATGTTGGGTTTGAGGTAATACGTCCGCATGTCTTTTCGTGCGATCGCCCATGCAGCGGCAAGTTCCTGCGGGATGCGCCGGATGAAAAAAAGAACATCAGTCACTTTTCAGACCTCCGTTCATTTCCGATGGTAAGCCCGGTCAGCCTGATGAACACATCCTCAAGGCTCGGTCCCTGTGTGGTCATGCTGATGATCCTGAGGTTATGCTGTTTTGCATAGGCCGTTACCCCATCGATGACCGCAGCGGGATCATCGGTATAGAGCCGGACCTTGTCCCCTTCCTTGCGTGCATCATTGACCGTCGCGAGGGCGCGGAGCCCTTCGAGATGCTCCTTTGCGCTGTGATCGAATGCGATCTCGATGGACTGGACGCTCTGGATGGTCTTTTTTAATTTTTCCGGTGAATCGATTGCCGCGATCTGCCCGCGGTTGATGATCGCGACCCGGTCGCACATCACGTTTGCCTCCTCGATATTATGCGTGGTGAGAAAGACCGTGACACCCTCTTTGACGAGGTTTGCGATAACGTCGCGGATGATGAGGTTGCTCTGCACGTCAAGTCCCGATGTCGGCTCATCGAGAAAGAGGAGCCGGGGGCTGTTGACAAGCCCCATGGCAAGTGTCAGGCGGCGCTTCATGCCCTTGGAAAAACCATGCACGGTGTCGTTCCGCCGCCCGTAGAGCCCGAATATCTCGAGAAGTTCTTTTGTTTTTTCCTCCCGTTCTGCTCTCCCCACGTGGTAGAGTTCCGCGGTGAAGATCATGTTATGCCACGCGGTGAGGTCGTCGTACACGTTCGAGGTTTCCGAAACAATGCCCATGGAGCGGCGGGCGCGGAGTTTCTCCTGCTGGATATCATACCCGAATATCGTCGCGGTTCCCGACGTGGGCCGGGTAATGCCCGTCAGGATCCTGATGGTAGTGGTTTTCCCGGCGCCGTTCGGGCCTAAAAACCCGAAGGTTTCCCCCTCACCTACCGAGAAGCTCACCCTGTTGAGGGCAAGCAGGGACCCGAACTGTTTGGTAAGATCATGCGCCTCGACCGCGTACATAAAACACCTATAAAAGAACCGGAGACCTCTGCGCTATTTCTCCTTTGCTATCCCTGATGCCCGCATCCTGAGGGGAAAAATATTCATCCACCAGAGCGGCAACGAGCGAGCTCGGAACCGAACTGGTCAAAAACCCCTGGTATCAGAACCTGTTGGGGTCCGTTTCTATGTCGAGGATTACCGGGCGATCGAGCGATAGTGCACGTCTGACGGCAGGTGCAAGATCCTCCGGCTTTTTCACGGGTATACCCACGCCCCCGCATGCCTCTGCAAAGAGGACAAAGTCCGGGTTGTGAAGGTCGGTGCCGAAATTCTGGT
>CAZVFG010000028.1:4472-16769 GCA_964626125.1 uncultured Methanoregula sp. | reverse complement strand
CGCATGGTGATGGAGACGGACATCCCCCGGCTCTCGCTTTTTGACACTATCAGACAGGCAAAACAGACCGTGTACAGCTCCAAGTTCCGTTCCGCCTGTGTGGTGGAAAAGGACGGGTCGCTCCGCGGCATCGTGACACGCACAACGCTCCTTTCCGACGTACATAAACCAGTCATCCTGCTCGACCATAACGAGTTTACGCAGGCGGTGGACGGGATCGATGATGCCGAGATCCTCGAGATCATTGACCACCACCGGCTTGGCGCCATGTCAACATTGAAGCCGGTGAAGTTCTTCAACAATCCTGTCGGCTCAACATCCACCATCGTCACCCAGAAATACCTCGAGGGCGGTATCACCCCGTCACCCGAAGTTGCGGGCGTTCTTCTTGCCGGTATCCTCTCTGACACGCTTGTCCTCAAGACGTCCACGGCCACCGCGGATGACCGGGAAGCGGTGTCGTACCTTGCAGGTATCGCCGGCGTGGATCCGGAAACATTTGGCAAAAGACTGCTGGAAAAGGGGATGAACCTTGATGGCGCGACGATGGAGGAACTCCTCATGCGGGACACGAAACGCTACGAACTCTTCGGAAGGCACGTCACCATCGCGCAGGTGATGGTGCCCTCTCTCTCGTTTTCGAAGGAGCATGCCGGTGAGATCCGGCTGGAACTCGACAGGCTCCGGGTGCAGCAGGGCGTGGACGTCTACCTCGGGATGTTCACGAGCGTTGTGGAGAACGGAAGTGAGCTCTTCGCTGCAGCAGAAAGCCATCTCCTCACAAGACTTGAGCTCCGTGACCAGCCGGTCCGGCTGGGGAATATGATGTCTCGAAAAAAGGATCTTCTCCCCTGGTTTGGCGAGAAACTCCGTTCAGTCTGATTCGGTCTGAGAGAGGCAGGCGGATTTTTTGCATACTGCCAATCACTCTCTCGCTGTGCCTAAATACTCCCGCATCCTATCCTTCTGGATACCAAGGTGCAATCATGCCCGTTGTTATCGTCAAGATGAGAAAAGGATGGTCGGTCGACCAGAAACGAACAATTGTACAGGAATTCACAGATACGCTCGTGCGCACACTGAAGGTCGAACCGGACCTGGTCACCATCCTGATCGATGAGCATGACCTGGAGAATATCGGCAAAGCCGGCAGGCTCCGGTCCGATATGCAGTAATGAAAAGAAAAAGGTGCCTGAACGCATATACCCGTCAGGATAGATTTTTGGCAATTCCCTTTGCAAACTCTTTTGCCTTTTTTATATCATTCTTATCCGGGTGCCCCTTGTTCATCCCGCCAAACGTCCCGAAAATCTTGTAGGTGTCAAGCCCCCTGCACGAAAACTCCCCTGCGATACTAAACCCCTTGTCTGTCAGTTTCGTTTTGAGCGCCCGGTGGAACATGAATTTTCCTGCCGGGAATCCGGCAGTCGAGAAGATAAAGGTCTTCTTACCCGTGGCTGGAGGGAGGCTATCGATGGCATCCAGAAGGCTCTTGTGGTGCTTTGAGAAGTAGATGCCGGAGCCAAAACCGATCAGGTCGTAGGGTGCGATGTCCTTTGCCTTCAAATCCTTTACCGGTATGCATTCGGCACCAAGTTCCTGTGCCATCGCTTCGGCGACCTTTTTTGTGTTCCCATGATGCACGGAAACATAGCATATGAGCGATCTCATCAACCTGCCTCTTGTGTCAGCATATAGCATGTTTGTACCTTAATACATTGTACTGCCCTTCATAGCGCCCGTTTTTATACACCGGTACAATCCAGATGCAGGGCAAACGATTTCAGCACATCCCTGAAACGTTCCCTCTCCATGGATTGACGAGCATCTTTAAACCTTCCGGAATTTACCTTTCCATCGTGAGATCTGCCATGCAAGGAAGTTTTTCCTGCCTTTCCTGTTCCGGTATCGGACGCCTCACTGCACTCGGAGCAGTATCGCCGATCATCGCACTCTGCGTTTTTGCAGCCCCGGCAGGTGCCCATTCACCAGGCAGCAGGGGATGATGGACTGATGGAAGAAAAGGATCCTGAAACGCCTCCACGCATGGAAGGTGAAGACAGTACGACTGCAGAAGAATCCGAAAAGCGGCTGGCGCATTACCTCCGGATGCTCTCGGATGACAATAATGCCAACCGCTGGAAAGCCGCAGACTCCCTTGGAAGGCTGAAGGATCCCCGTGGCACAGACCCGCTCATCGATGCACTCTTTGATGATGATTCACGGGTGAGAGTGAAAGTGGCGTGGGCACTTGGCTCGATCGGGGATCCGCGGGCGCTCGCCCCGCTCCGGCAGCTCTACCGCATTGAACGACAGGACCAGCAGGAGATCATCGGGGAAGCCATCGAATCCATCAAACGCACAATGAGCGGAGAATAAGAGAAGCCTGCATTTTTTGACGACGCAAACGCGTTGAAACCTTTTTATCATCAGAGCCGGTGGATCTTTTTCAATAGGGCCACGGTACCTGCAGTGCTATCGCGTGGTTGCAGGATTTCAGCCCCGTTCTTTTGTCCTTGTTTCAGCCCCCGGAAGATGCCGGCAACTGCTGCACCGTGGGACTGGCTGTACCCCCCTTCAAGCACGAGGGCGATCGGCACACCGGCTGGTTCACACAGGATCCGGGTCAGGACTTCAAAATCACCCGGTTGTATCGCCATCATCCCCAGCGGGTCATCGAACAGGATATCCTGCCCGGCAGAGATGATGATCGCATCCGGCTCAAACCGCGTGATTGCCGGCACGAACACTTCACGGAACAAAAACGAGTAATCAGCGATGGTTGCACCGGCGTGGAGCGGTGCATTGATGGTGAACCCGGCACCTTCCCCCCGCCCGGTCTCCTGGATGCTCCCGGTTCCGGGGAATGCGTCCCACTGGTGTACAGAACAGTAGAGGACACGGTTGTCCGAATAAAACGTGGCCTGCGTGCCGTTGCCGTGATGATTATCCCAGTCGACAATCGCGATCCGGTCGGCATTGTCCAGCGCGTGGGCCGCCGCAACCGCGGCATTGTTCAGCAGGCAGAAGCCCATCGCGCGGCTGTGCTCCGCATGGTGCCCTGGCGGGCGTACAAGGGCAAAGCAGTGTTCACCGGAAAGTGCCCGGTCGACAGCGGCAACTGCACTGCCGGCTGCAAGTGTTGCAACATCAAAGGAGTGGCGGGTGATGTAGGTGTCGGGATCGAGATGGTTCACCGTTGCTGTTGTCTCGCACCGCTTCCGCAGCATGTCGATGTACATGCGCGAGTGGACCCGTTCCAGGTCCTCTGTCGGGCAGTGTACCGGTGGGTGTACCAAACAGCCGGGATCAAGCCCGCTGCACGCGGTTTCAAGGCGTGCATTGCATTCCGGGTGACCGGCAAGATCATGGAGTGAGAACTGCGTCCCCGTAATCGCAGAGCATCGCATGGTGGTTCCGGACAGTGTGTATCACCCTGAAATAATAAAAAGTTCCGTTTTTTTGAGAACGGGTGGAATTTCTCCGGGAATTCAGTGGCCACGGTTCATGGTGGCATGTGACGAAGATTCGTAAAGACTTGCATCATCGTCCATTAATTACAATAATGACCGGATGCCATATTGGTTCAAGGAGGAAAGGAGCCCGAAATGTCGTTGGGACGGTTTCTTACCAGGCGAAAGCCGGATATCCGTGCATTAACACAGGCCCGTGATATCAGGGGCCTGATCGTGTCACTCGATCACAGGGATTTTGATGTCCAGTGGCGTGCTGCACGTGCACTGGGAACGATGGGGGCAGACGCAACGCTGCCATTAATCAATGTCCTTGGCTACCCTGACATCAACACACGCCTCGGGGCGATCGAGGCGCTTGGCGCCATCCGGGATCCCCGCTCGACCAAGGTGCTCGCAGCCATCCTTGCATCAGATGAAACCAGCGAGCTCCGCTGGGCCGCTGCGCTTGCGCTGGGGGAGATCGGGGACCGGACTGTTACTCCTGCTCTTCTGAGCGCGCTTCGGGATAATGACCGCTATGTCCGGTATGGGGCGGCAAAAGCACTCGAACAGGTCGGATGGTCGGCGGAAACTGACCAGGATCGGGCATTTTATTGTATTGCTCTGCAGGACTGGGATGCAATAAAAAAACTGGGAACATCCGCAACCGGGCCCCTCAATGAGATGCTCAAGGAACGGCACCCCGCCATACGGGCTCAGATTGTTGAGATCCTTGGCTCCATCGGAGGCACTGAAGCGAAAAAATCCTGTGAACAGGTATTGCGGGACCCGGACGGGGATGTACGGTGGCGCGCCGTGCTCTCATCAAGACTGTGCGGGGTGCCGACCAGCCATCTGCCCCTCCAGATCTCACGACGGCAGCGGACCGGACCCAGTGCAATCGGTGCCACACTCCTGAATTTTTTCTTTCTGGGTATTGGGTATGATTACTTAGGGAAATGGTATGGAGTTATGATCCTCGAGACATATATGATGCTGCTGACACTCGCGCAACTGGAACTCGGGCCGTTCATGCCGTTTCTCATTTTCTATCCTGTCACCGCACTGTTCGCCACGCAGACCTACTTCATGGTAAAACGCGAGTCGGAGATGGCGGGGTGAGTTCACGATGAATTTTTTTACCCTGTTGAGCCGGAAAAAACCGGATATTGAAGGACTGGCAGCACGAAAAGATATTGCAGGTCTGGTCAAAGCCCTCCGGTACAACGATATTGATGTTCAGTCCCGGATCGCAAAGGTGCTCGGTTCGCTCGGTACTGAGGCGACGGATGAGCTCATTCTGGCACTAAAGAAAAAAGACAAGAACATCCGCCTTGGCATCATCGAAGCCCTCACCGAGATAAAGGACTCCCGGGCCGTCCCTGCCCTCATTAAGACCCTCAAAGACGAGAGCAGCGAGGTCCGGTGGGAAGCCGCAATTGCCCTGGGCGAGATCGGTGACCCCCAGACGATCGAACCCCTTGTCCACGCCCTGAAAGATCACGACAAATATGTCCGTTACGGCGCTGCGTTCGCCCTTGCAAGGGTCGGGTGGAAACCTGCAGATGATGAACAAAAGGCATTCTATTTTGCCGGCATGCAGGAATGGAAAACAGTGGAACTGATCGGGAAATCCGCGATCCCTGCCCTCTCCCATATTCTCAATGACCGGGACAGCAATGTCCGGCAGAAGGCCATTGAAATCCTTGGTGAGATCGGTGATCCGGATGCCACCCCGGCACTGGTCCGTTCGCTGGGAGACCCGAATTCCGAGGTGCGGTGGAAAGCCGTGCTCTCTTCACCAAGGTGCGGGATCAAACTGCTGCACCTGCCACGGGGACTTTCCCGGCGCCCGAAGATGACAAAAAATCCGCTGATTGCCGGTGCTTTAAATTTCATGATCCCAGGTATGGGGTACGCGTATATCGGAAAATGGTGGGGTCTCATGATCTACGAGGTCGATATTGCTGCTACGATCTGGATCTTCAAATACTGGGGAGAGACCAACACCTACAGCACCCTCTTCCCGATTTACCTGTTGCTGGCATTCCATGCCTACTATATAACAAAGAAGATACCGGAACCGCCGATCTAGGATCCGGTAAAAACCTCTTGCGGGCGGATGCAATCCGGAAGTTGCAAAAAACCAGACAGGGGTGCCCGGGCGGATGGCGTGATGAATCCCTCGTTTTAGGCCGAACGATTCGGGCAGACGCCCTATCGTTGTTTTTAGTGTTTGTTACGGTCCAGCTGTGCCCTGCACTCATCGCAGAACATCTTTTTCTTGCGGTCAAGTTCGTCGAGCGTGTCAGGCCTGAACATGATGCACTCCGGGACCGTGCAGTGGCCAAGCCCGAACAGGTGCCCGATCTCGTGCGCCCCTTCCTTTATGAGGCGGTCGGCAAGGTCGTCATCGCGGTCCGGCTTCCCGTAGTACTGGTTTTTCAGCCGGGCCACAGACACCACCGCAGCCCCGACCGGTTCCCGGGCAAGACCGAAGACAAAAGAATGGCCGTTCCTGAACAGGTCCTGGGATATGACGAGAAGGACAGGGCCGGTCAGTCCATGGCGGCGCTTGTAGGCATGAATGCTGTCAAGCAGCGCCGGGGCATTGATCTGCTTTCGTGCCTGATCATACCCCATCATGCGTACCGGATTTTCGCTGATAGTTGCCCGCGCACCGAGAATGGCAGAGATGGTGCGCGCAACCGGCACCTGGAACCCTGCCGGAGCGAGAGAATCCCAAAAAATATGGATATGCATCGCTATGATCTGTTGGAATGGGCGGGCATAAACATATTGAGACGTGTATCGGGACCTATATCGCATCACATTACACTTCGGCCGTAGAGATCGGCATCGGGAACAATACCGTGGCAGCGGAATGTATCCGCGCTGCCGGAAAAACCATCCGCTGTACCGATATCAGAGAGACAACTCCGGATGAAGGGCTGGACTTTTTTGTAAATGACGTATTTGAACCCGATTTTGACATTTATTCAGGTGCAGAAGTCATCTATGCCATCCGCCCCGGGATCGAGATGATACCGCCGTTGATTTCCCTTGCGCAGCATATCGATGCCGACCTTCTTGTCTATCACCTCGGATTTGAACGTTACCAGGATGGCGGGGAGACAATTGATTGCGGTGTTGTGCTTCACCGGTATTACTCCCGCGGGAAACCGCCAAAAAGGGTCACCTGATTCTGTGAAGGTGGTTTCTTGTCGGCATTTTTTTGAGCCGGGGGGGGTTCTTCCGGTTCCTGTGGTTCAATCTCGGGAGGTTTTTTTACCGTTGCCTCTTTTTCCTTTTGTTTTTCCTGTTCTTTTAGTTCCAGGGCCACGCTCTTTACAATCGCCTGCGATTTTGCCTTGTCATTCAAAAAGAAATTTAACGACTCGGTATCCATTAACAGCTCCTTTGTGAATGTTACGGGATCGTGTTCGACAAGCAGGGAAAAGATGCCAAGATATTCTTCACGCAGGGAATTTTGCGGGATGTGCATCATCTCCGCGACTTGGTTCAACAGGGCATTGCGGATCGCCTTCTGCTTTTTGGCATCTGACATCTTCTGCCAGCGGGCCGGAGGCATGATCCGGGCATGGACCCCCTTTCCTGCGGCCATATCAGCAACCCCCAGCAGCATCACGGCGTTTGCATACCGCCAGAGCGTGTGGTACTGGCGGCGGTAGGTGTACCCGAGATACTCATCAGCACGTGCAAGGTGCCGGTATGCCTCCCTGATTGATGGTTCACCGACCAGCAGGTGAATGTTGCCTTCGATCCACTGCTCAATGGTCTCGGGGGTATCCTCCACTTCACGTGAGAGCCTGAGCACGTCCTCATCGGAAGTCTCCTCCGCGAGGGCTGCGATCAGGGAGAAAATCGAGACCCGTTCGTCCTTCTGGGAGGTGTGCACCTGCGTCTCATCCAGCCGCTGCTTTCCGATTGCAGAAGCATAGAGCATATTGACTGCGGATCTGACATCGCCCTCCGCGCTCTCTGCAATCTGCCGGACCACCGCATCAGTGCATCCGACGTTCTCAGCCGCACAGATATATTTGAGGTGGGGGGCAATCGAACGGGCCGGAAGTGCCCTGAACAGCACGGGCTCGCAACGCAGCCTGATCTCAGGTGGGATCCCATAGAGGTCGTTTGCAATCAGGAGCACCGGTTGTTGCGTCGATTTGATGCACTCGAGGATTGCACGGGCACCGCCCCGGTCCGCTGTACCCTGGAGATTGTCCGCCTCATCAAGTATGATCAGTTTACGTGCCGCACCGGTCAGGCTTGCAGTCGTGCTCCCACCACCGGCAATCCTTTCGATGACGGCAGCGGTCCGCTGGTCGCTGGCATTCAGCTCGATCGCCTCCCAGCCCATATCGTGGGCGAGCGCGTGTGCGCAGGAGGTCTTCCCGGTACCGGGCTTGCCGTAGATCAGCAGCGGCTTTGACTGCTTTGACCATGCCCGTGCCCATTGTGCGACCTGCCGGACCGCACTATTGTTACCGATGATATCGGCGAGGCGCAACGGGCGGTATTTCTCGGCCCAGTCCATACAAACACGTTGACCGTATATCAAATAAATTATGTCTGATGAGCCTCCAGTATCATACACGGAACCGTGCAAAGTGCCGTGCATGCAGGTGATTTCGTGGAAAAGAGCTGCTCCACCGAGATGATCGCGACGGCGGTCAGGGAATACGAGGGCGTCAGAAGAAAGCATGCCATCGGTGAGATGGTGAATGCACTCAGGATTGACGCCCCCCACGTCATCGCTTCGTTCGGGGAGGACGCTGCCGTGATCGAGCACCACGGGGAAGCCCTGCTGCTAGCCGCTGATGGTATCTGGAGCAGGCTGATGGAGGCGGACCCGTATTGGGCGGGTTATTGTTCGGTACTGGTAAACATCCATGACATCGCCGCTATGGGAGGGCGCCCGCTCGCAATGGTTGATGTCTTCTCGATACCCAAAGACGCATCCATCGAGGAGTTGGTAGTGAAAGGGATGCACGACGCATCACTCCAGTTCGGGGTCCCCATAGTCGGTGGCCACCTCCATCCCGATACCCCGTACAGCGTGATTGATGTCGCCATCCTCGGCTGTGCACGACTCGATTCGGTCATCTACAGCCATACCGCAGAAGAGGGGGACACGGTTGTTGCCGCGATCGACCTCAACGGCCGGGTCCACCCGTCTTGCATGCTGAACTGGGACTCTGTCACGATGAAATCCGCCTCTGTTGTCCGGGCGCAGATCGCCATGCTCGAAGAGATTGGCAGAGACCACCTCGTGACCGCCGGCAAAGACATCAGCAACCCCGGCCTTATCGGCACGCTCGGCATGCTGCTGGAAGTGAGCGGCAAGGGCGCCCAGATCGACCTTAACCTTATCCCGCGGCCCGATCTTGCGGCAAACAACATCACGTTTGACCTGTGGGTCAGGATGTACCCCGGTATGGGCTTTGTGCTGACGGCAAAGAAAAAGAACGTGCCGGAACTGATAAAACGGTTTGCCACCGTCGGAATGACCGCCAAGGCGATCGGCACCGTTGATGCAAAAAAGACCCTGCGGATATTCTATGAGGGAAACGAGACAATGGTGTTTGACTTTCTCAAAAACGGCATCATGCACCTGTTTTCAGAAGATATGCCATGTCACCTGCATTGAAAAACATCGGGATTGGGATCGGTGACGATGCAGAAAAAGTGATCGGGAGTGCCCACGCTCTTGGCACCCGTGCACACGTCACCTGTTACTGCCGTCCTGAAACGGTCCGGGAATATTCTGCATCACCATCCGCCCAGGTCACCTTCGCGCTCCACGCACAGCCCGGAGAGGCGCTGGTTGCCGACCTGATGTCCGGGGCAATCGATGCGGCAGTCAGGGGGACGCTTCCGGCGAATGCAACATTACAAGCTTTAAAGAGGGAGAGTGGTGTCGATCACCTGGAACGCATTGCCCTGCTCGAGACCGTAACAGGTAAAAAATTCCTGCTGGCGCCGGTTGGTGTTGACGAAGGCTGGACGGTGCAGGAAAAACTGGCATTGATCGGGAAAGGCAAACATATTGCGAAGCGGTTTGGTATCTCTGAGGAAGTCGGCATCCTGTCCGGCGGGCGGTTCGGCGATATCGGCAGGCACCCGCAGGTTGATGCCACCATGGCGGACGCAGAACTCGTCGCCCGGCTCAGTGGCGCCCGGCACTTTGAGATCCTGATCGAAGATGCGGTTGAACAGTGCGGGATCATCATCGCACCGGATGGCATTTCCGGCAATTTAATCTTCAGAACACTCATATTTCTCGGAGGGGGGCACGGACATGGCGCGCCTGTGCTAAATATCAACAAAATATTCGTGGATACTTCGCGCGCCTCTCCAGATTACACCAATGCGCTATTGCTTGCCGCATCTTTGTTGGATTAAATTAAAATCGATTTAAATCATTCTTTTTAAAAATTGTCAGATTTAATCAGAGTTAAAAATATTCTGCGAAATTTTGCCGCTCGATTCCGCTTAACGTTGCAGCATGCCTTCCGATGCTCCATTGGCGGGTAATTTGCGGGTTTTTTACAGAAAGTATTTATATCTACCGATATATTTCTTTTTGAGGTATTATACATGGCAGATTTACCTATCGCCGCAGTTGTACGGATTGCAAAGAAGAATGGTGCAGAGAGAGTCGGCAGTGATGCCGCAGAGGCGCTTGTTGCAAGGGCAGAAAAATACATTGCCCAGCTGACCAAGGAGTCAAACAAGCTTGCAGAACATGCCGGCAGAAAGACGATCAAGAAAGAGGATGTTGACCTGGCAGCGAAGTCTTAAATCAACTCTTTTTCTCGTAAATCCGCTTCTTCAGAGTGTTCCTTTCGTACTTGGAATTCCTTTTCTTTTGTTCACTGCAAGGGCGTGGGACAGCGCAATTCCGAACGCCTTGAACACCGCTTCGCACTGGTGGTGATCGTTTCTTCCGGAAAATGTGATGTGGGCAGTGATGCCGGCGCGTGTACAGAGGGAATGGAAGAAATGCTCGATGATCTCGGAATGGATGCCTCCCACCTTCGAGTCGCCGAACGAACCGGTATAGACGAGGTAGCCTCGTCCCCCGCAGTCAAGCGCCACGGTCGCCAGTGCCTCGTCCATCGGGATGATCGCGTGGGCAAACCGCTCGATTCCCTTACCGTCACCAATCGCCTGACGGATCGCATCGCCAAGGACAATGCCTGTATCCTCAACCGTGTGGTGGCTGTCGACCAGAAGGTCACCTTTCACCCTGCATTCAAGGTCAAACCTGCCATGTTTTGCCATCGCTTGGAGCATATGATCGAAAAACGGGATGCCCGTTTTGGCGATGCAGTTTCCTTTCCCTTCGATCGTGAGCTTTATTGCGATTTCCGTTTCCTTTGTTGATCTGTCCAGTTCAATCTTTCTCATCTGCAAACCTCCAGAGCCGCTTCAAGGCTGATCTTTCCGCTGTAGAGCGCTGATCCCAGTACCGCCCCGTATGCACCGGTGTCCCTGAGCCCGCTGACATCCTGCATGGTGGACACTCCCCCGGCTACAACGACCGGTAGTTTTGTCCGGTCAATAAACCGTTTGACCGGTTCGAACCTGACGCCCTGCTGCAGTCCCTCAACATCCACATTGGTGTAAAGAAAGGACCCTGCACCGAGCAATTCGAACCGCTCTGCCCATGCAAAAACGTCACCGGCAGTCTGCTGCCAGCCCCTGATGGCAATCTGACCGCCTTTTGCGTCCATTCCTGCCATGACATGCTCGCTGCCGAACTCATCAGCAAGGATCCGGATACTCTCCGGCTCCTGGGTGGCAAGGGTGGAAATGATGATCCGGGCAACGCCGGTCTCAAGCCAGCGGGCACCATCCTTCACCGACCGGATCCCTCCTCCCAGCTCAATTTCAACACCGGTCTTTTTGATCAGGTTATGAATGAGTCCGGTATTTTTTGTGGAGCTGCCAAAGGCACCGTCAAGATTGACCACATGGAGCGCATCTGCTCCCCGATCAATCCAGCGGCACGCACACTCGAGCGGGTCACCATAGGAAGTGGCAGTTTCCCGCCTGCCCTGCACCAGCTGCACGCACCGCCCTTCCAGGATATCCACCGCAGGGAAGATTCTCATAATATTCAGCGGATCATCCGCTGGATCGCCATAACAAGGATGTCTTTTGCCCCGGCACGCCTGAGCGCGTTGATCAGCGTATAGACCCGCTCTTCGTTCACCACTGCATGCACTGCGACAAGATCCTCTTTTGATGCGACATCCATAACGGTTGGCCCTGCGAGGCCCGGCAGCACTTTCTTTACCGCCTCAAGAGCCGTGCGCTTCACGTTCATCATCAGGTAGCACTGGCCGCGGGCCCGTACGACGCTCTCGAGGGCAAGCAGGATCTCATCGATCTTCTCCTTTTTTGTCCGCAGCGATTCTTTGTTGGCAATCAGGTGCGTGCTTGTCTCGAGTACATCAGCGAGGACCCGGAGCCGGTTGGTCTTTAACGTGGTCCCCGAACTGGAGAGATCCACGATTGCATCCGCTATCCCAAGGTAGGGTGTCGCCTCGCAGGCACCTCCGACAAGGACCACATTAACAGAAATTCCCTGTTTTTTGAAAAAGTCTCGTGTTATGGCAGGGAACTCGGTTGCGACCTTTGCACCCTCGAGCTCATGCACGGAGCGGATGTCTGCGTCCTCCCGCACGGCGCACACGAGCTTTGCCCTGCCGGACTGCAGGTCCAGGAGGTCTTTGACATCGGAACCCCGTTCGATGACCATGTCACGCCCCGTGATCCCGAGATCAGCGGCGCCCGTTGCCACATATTCCGG
>CAZVFG010000028.1:0-4372 GCA_964626125.1 uncultured Methanoregula sp. | reverse complement strand
CCCTCGATCTCCCCCTTGATCTTCTGCATTTTGACACCATGTTGCGGCAGGACCTGGACGCTTGCCACCAGCGGGCGGTCAATAGGCTGGCCGATCTGGGAGAGGAGGCGGACATACATCTCGTCAATACCGTCGACCTGTGCGATGCAGTCGTTTGCGATCTGGGTGGAGAGCAGGTTGTAGATCTTGCCGATATGGTTGATCGGGTTTTTTCCGCTCGTTGCCTCCATGCTCATGGGACGGTTGGGGGTGATCAGCCCGTTGCAGCGGTTGCCACGCCCCACGGACCCGTCGTCACCCATCTCGGCAGAGGTCCCGGTCACGGTCAGGTAGACACTGTTGTTCTTGATATCATCCGCCGTGTTCACGTGGACAATGACTTTGCGTTTCGTCTGTTCCTGTGCGACCTTCACGATCTCCTTTGATAACAGGGCCATGTATTCCTTGTATTCGGAAATATCAGCACAATACCTGTCGACAATCGCGCAGGCAACGGTGAGGATGATGGTGTCGCGGTCCCGCACCCCCATGATCTTGATATCCTGCCCGATTGCGGGGTATTTCGGCCGCAGCCGGTCATCGATATAGTCACTGACATTTTTTACGATATTTTCAACATCAGAGAACGGGGCATGCCCGACACCAAAGGACGTATCATTTGCCCGGGGCACCCTTCCATTACAGGGTTTGAACACATCCTGGAGATCGGTTGACCCTGTACCAAGCCGGCAGTCCATGATGACATCGCGTTCGAGGTTTAAGGTGGTAAAATGCGTGCGGAGGTAATTCCGCGTCGCTTCCACCGCAATGGCATCTGCAGCGATCGCAACATTGTTGAATTTCTTTGTTGCACGGCCATCGATCAGGATAAAGATCGGGCGGATGACCTTACCTCCCCCGAACCTTGGCACGGATTCACCGGCGACTACTTCGCCCTGGTCGGTATTGTGGTGCAGAACAGCCCCGAACTCTTGTAAGTATTCCCTGCACAGAGCCCTGCTGATCGATTCGGCGATACCATCGGCGATGCTGTCGGGATGACCGAGGCATTTGCGTTCAACGAGTTCGATCTGCTGCTTTTCCAGCGGGATCTGATCCAGTGCTTCGACTTTAATATTTCTCTTCATTCGGTTCCTCGGGCGATTAATCAGTCGTACTAATAAAGGGACTGGATGTCTTATAACAATTTTCTTCTGGTACAAATTAAATTATAGCGTTTTTTCCGATAAAAGGAAGAAAAAAATAAAAAATTTTCGTTATCTCCTCAAAAATTTGTGCAGGAGGGTCACTTCGCTTCCCTTGGGGACCTTCTTTGACGGATGCTTTGCAGGAGGGTGCTCGGGTTTGTCTTCTGCCTTTATGCCGTCAGACATCTCGGATTTTCTTTCGTGGGTCAAGGGGTGGTCCGGGGAAGCCCTGTGCTGACCAAGTTTTGTGCCGCACCCGGGACAGAAATTTGCTGCGGCAGGTAATTTTTTCCCGCATTTCTGGCAGAATATTGGTCCCCCCGCTTCTTCCTCTTCGGAAATTTCCTCCTTTTCAGATGGTTCTTTCCGCTGACTTCCAGCCGGAGGCACCTGTGGTTCAGGCTGGGGTTTTTTGTGCAGATCCGGAGCAGGTCGTTTTATCGTTTGGGCTGATGGCTGTTTTACCGGCTGCATTGGCGTCTTCATGGCAGTCTTTATTGCTGACTTCACCTCGACCTTTTTTACCGGTTGGATTTCAGGTTTTGTTGTGGGGGGGATTTCGCGGTAGGTCGGTGGTCGTACTGAGGTTTTACGGGCTGGTTGTTCAGCGGGTCCTGTACCCGGGCGTATTGGGAAATGTTCCTGTGGTTCCTCCTCTTTTGAGACCTGGTACAGGGACAGGAGCCTTTTTACCGGGGGTTGCTTTTCGTGGTCTTTCATCGGTTTCTTTGCAGGGTGGAGTTCCTGCCGTACCGGGGCTGGTTTTGTCACCCGTGCCACAGCAGGTTCTTCTTCCTCAGGTTCCGGCTCAGGTTCCGGCTCAGGAACCGCCACTTTCCTGACGGGGGGCTTTTTATGCTTTATTGGCTGGGTCTGCTCATTCAAAAACGTAATCCATTCATCGATTTCATCGGACCTGTCGATTCCGGTCTGGGAAAAGACCAGCTTCATCGTCTTGATCTCATCGTCGGCGGCCCGGATCGAGAGCACCAGCACCGGGTCAGAAGTTTCTGAAAACTCAACAATGCTTCCGGTGATGGTGTCCAGGGGGATGTCTTTTGCGGTGACCTTCAGCTTCTTTTCATGCGTATCGATCAAAAAAATCCGCTGGTCTGTCAGGTATGCGTGGAACAGGAATTTTTTGACCGAAACATTGAGCGAGCCAATCAGCACCTGTTCACCGGGCTGCAGAAGGGTTGAGAGCCCGCCTTCCTCTTCCTCCCCATCTGATCCGGGTTCCTCGTCCCTGGATTTTTTCGCGGCCGTCGCTTTCTGTGGCACGATGCCTCCCGTGTCTGCCCTGCCGCCTTTTTGCGACGCCGGTATTCCCTTCTTCTGCGGTATTTTCCCACCGCAGTATCCGCAGATCACCGTGGTATCCCTGACTTCAATCCCGCAATGAGGGCACTTCATTTAAAATACTCCCAAGGTTCCCAGAGTTGGTACCAATAATGTTCTCATCCCATAAGAAAAATGCTCTGATCGGACGGGTGTGATCGGGAGAATCGTGCAAGGCTGCCAAAATACCCGACCTAATCCTTACTCATGCGATATTCCGCATTCAACTCCATCACAATCCGGTCAATCTCCGCATCGTCATCAACCATATGGACAAAAATCCCCCCCTCTTTTCGGTGACTGCACATAAGTGCATTGATCCGGCAGTGATCAGGATCTCCCGTCAGGTAACAGGCCTCGGGCAACAACCATCCCAGTTTATCGTTGACTGTCTGGCAAAATGAGTCAAAGCAGGGACCGGTTGCCCTGATCTCTCCATTGACGGCAACAACAAACACCCCCCGCTGTGCAGTAAGAGCACCGCTGTCAGTCCGGAATGCACAGTATGTTTCGTCGCCGTGGTTGTTGAGGAATTCCCGGTAAAACCCATCCCGCCGGGTTTTCAGCTCAAGCAGGAACAAGCCAACCGGTATGTGGACATAATGAACGTAATGGCCCAAAACGACCCCGGCAAGGTGCCGGTAGCCGGGCAACCCGATCATCTCTTTTAAGGTTGTCGTGTTCCGCGAGAAAAGGTCGTGAATGCCCCGCCGCTGATAATGCAGACTGAGCGGGGTGAAATAAAGTGTCCGGGTGCCGACAGGGACCGCCAGTCTCCCGCCAGCTCCCGGAATATTTTTTTCCTTTGTACCGGATGCGGTCTTCTGCAGGTGATCGCCCCGGGTGTGGACCCGTTGTTTCTTTTCAGGGGAGCCAGAATCAAGGGCGATCGCTTCCCATGCATCCGGGCGCATCGTTGCATTCAGATACCTGCCCCAGAGCGGATCTTTTTTTACTGCAATGGAAACGAGCCGGAAGTTTTTGTTATCCGGCACAAATTTTGCACCGCAGTGAGTGCACGCGAGAAAATCGGTTGCCGGAATCCCGAACAACCGCTGCCCGGTGACGGGGTTGAGCATGCCGGTCCGGCAGACAGGGCAAAGGTTTTTCCATGACCGGGGTTCCGCAGGGACTGACGCGGTCGTTCCCGGCAGGGGAAATGGTTTTTGCGTGCCTGATGCGATATGCCATGTCCAGGCAGAAAGCAGCCGGATCCCGCGCATGAACAGCCGGGACTGGCGGTCAGTCACCGATGCCTGTTCTGCGATGCCCGCACGTTTCAGCACCCCGGAAAGGATCAGTGCAGTATCCGGTTCGGCAAATCCCCGCTCCTGTAAAAGTCGATCCAGCCCGTCAATCTGTATACGACTACCGGTCCCGGTCCTGTGCTTCAGTAAAAGCGTCCGGGTTGCCTCTGCATTGAGTGACTCCATGCCTGCCGCAATCAGGTCGCAGGTGACCGTAACACCCCTGTGCACGAACGGCAGCCGGACAACGCGACGGCTCACGGTTTCACATGCAAGGGTGCACAGGGCGGGTGGGATCGGCAGGTAGTGGGGATCTGGCATGGATGGTGTTCCCGTTGCCTATTGTTATACTCAAAAGAGGATAACAGTCATGATAACGGCACCATACCATCAGAACCGCAAGGGCATACGTGAAGCTGGATGCACGGAATGCGGTTTCATCGGCTCTGTAGAAATCCCTGATCTCACATCATTACCAGAGATCCATGATGAACCGGTTTTCGACGGATGTCGCAAGGGGGGCTGCCACAGTGGCGGGGGCGAAGCCCCCAAGAACGTTATGAAAAACGATGATTTCTACAGAGCCGGTTCATCAAAAGA
>CAZVFG010000027.1:0-18219 GCA_964626125.1 uncultured Methanoregula sp. | reverse complement strand
GGCACCCGCCGGTCCTTAATATCAAGATATGACGCATAGCCCAGAGTAATGAGAACTGCGAGCGACGAGATAAGCATCTCAGTGACAATCATACCTGCGTTCTATGATTTTTGTCCGGTAACTCTTATGGTTGGCGATGCCTGATGATACGCCAAGAAAGGGTTATCGGAATGCTGGCATCGGTTTATGGCAGTACGGTACGAAAAGTAATCCACACATTAATATTATGTAAGGATCGAATCAATATTCCGATAATAAAAAAATCTGATGGTCATTGTTATAACACACTTGTCATAACACCCCGCCCCATGAAGTGAGATGTCTGCTAATGAAGATCCATGAGATGCTGGACGATATCCTGAAAGGATCACGGTATCTTGGGACATTTGATCTGCCAGACATGCTCCAGTTTGCGGCAACGCATAGCGTTTATGGAATTGGTATTTTGAAGGGGGGTGGGAGGGAGCTTTATATCGCATTCCAGGGTGGAGAAGCAGAAGGTGCCATCTATATTGATGAAAAAGGAGTGCTGTTCGGGGACACGGCAGTCCTGATGATCACGCCAAAAGAAAAGTACGTGCTTACTGAAAATCCCCCCGATATTGTTGAAACCCTCGTCATGGGGAGCAGGATCTTTGACAAGAACCGGTTAAAAAAGAGAATCTCATATGATGTGCCCGAGATTGGGGGACCAAGTGGTGGCATCGGTATTCTTTCCATCGCATTGATTAAGAAGGGAGTTCCGCAGAACGGCATTCGTGTCTCGCTTCGAAAAGATGGAAGGATTGTTGGAAGCGATATTACAACCAATGATGGTACGGTTCAGTTTCGTGTCGCATACGGCATCTATGACTGCATCGTTCAGGATAAGACGCAGCTGGTTACGAAACATCGGATCGAGTTCGATGCATTACATACATCGATCCCAGTGGAAATGTGAAACGGAAAAATTCCACCTTCCCTTTTTAATTTTAGGCGATTCCTCCTTTAACGCCACCAATACACCTATTTGAACGATTACATTTTGGAAAATTATTGTCTGTTTTTTAAAATTCCGAATCGCCCAGCAGATCCTGCCTTCAGGATATTATCGCGCCATGGGGGATATCTCCGTCGCGGGGGCGGACAGCCCAAAACTATTCCTACCGAATAGTTTCAATTCTGCCTTTCTTGATGGAACAGCCGAACATTCGAAGGTTTTTTTAAAACCTTCTCCAGTTTGCTCTTCCTTACGGAACAGCAAACAAATTGAAACCATTTCATGATTTCTTTTATCAATCCCCGCTTACAGCGTCAATTGATTCCCCAAGAATGTCGAATTCATTGAAAAAACATGAAATCTTTTGGAATTCATTCCTATCCAATTATCAAAGACCGGTTTACATTAAGCAATTGCCTAATTTCATTCTGGTTTTTTTGAATAACTGCAAGACGAAATACTTTAGTAAATGAACTGCAGAGCTATCCACTATGGATAAAAAGAAGATCGGGCGGGAGGATTTTGAAGCTCTTCTCAAAGGTGAAAAGGATATAATCCCCTATATCGAGATGGATCCTGCCGCCGGAACCTATTCGGTATTCGGTGTCAGGACGGCAAGCAACCCGAATTACCTTGTGAAAGCCATCTATGAATTGTATGAAACCAACCTGGACAGGAAGCTTGCCGTTCAGGCGGTACGCAAGCTCTTCCGCTCCGTTGGCATGGGGTCAGTCGGGCTCCAGAAACTGTTGAAAAAATTCGGGATGGATTTAAAACCGGCAGAATTTCTCATGCTCGTTTTCAAGCTCCAGCACCAGCAGGGCTGGGGTGCCCCGTGTGAGCTTGTTGAGCAGAGTGACAAAAGGATCATAATCCGTACCAAACAGACCTTTGAATCCCAGGTCATGAAGGACTGGAATATGGCAGTCTGTGGTATCCATCAGGGCTGGATCGAGGGTATACTTACCGCCGCTACCGGCAAGAACTGGTTTTGTCTTCACACCAAGTGCCATGCAAAGGGGGATGATGTCTGCGAGTTTGTAGCAGATCAGGTGGAGTCCAGCTGGAAGTTTAAGGCTCAGGCAATCGTCAAGGGTGACTCCGCCATCACTGAATATATTGAACACAAGCCTCTTGAGGGCAAGATCAAGCTGATCGATGACCCGGTGGTCATGATGCCGCGGTTCATCTTCACCTCGATGATGAATTCATTGAAAAAGACGATGGGAGAGATGCCTGCAGGCGGAGTTAACTACCGCGCGTATACAGATATGGGTAAGGAAAATGTTGAGCATTACAAGAAAATGGGCATAACAAATCCCAACATTCTTGCCGATATGGCATTTGCATTCTACTCCCAGATGGGGTGGTTCAGGATTATCAAGATGGAGTGGAATGAAGCAGCAAAGACAAAGACGATCACGCTTGAACATACGGTAGAGTCAGAATCATTCGGTACCACCGGGAAGAACGTCTGCTTCTGTACTGCCGGTCTCCTTGCAGGGATTGTCGAGGGTGCTTTCGGGATCAAAGTTCAGGGTCGCGAGATCAAGTGCCGGTCAAAGGGCGATGAACACTGTGTCTTTTCCATCACCAACAAACCCGAGAAGCCCGAATGACCCTGCACCAAAAATATCTTTTCATTCAGGATCGAGTATATAAGATTGGGTCGAACTGATATCGATGTCAACCGGCAGCCGTATTATGATCGCGGAGGATGATGAAATTATAGCAAACCTCATCAGCCTTATCCTTGAAAAGAAAGGCTACCTTATAGCTGCAAAGGTCTCGGCAGGCGAAGAGGCAGTGCTGAAATCTGCTGAAGTGACTCCTGACCTTGTGCTGATGGATATTAACCTGAATGGAATGATGGACGGCGTCACAGCGGCACGGTATATTTTTTCGTTGTTTCATCTCCCCGTTATTTTTCTCACAGGACTTTTTGATGATCACCTGCTGGAACGGGCAAAAGTGTCAGAACCCTATGGGTATATCCTGAAACCATTCACTGACAAGGGGCTGATCTCCAATATCGAGATTGCACTGCATAATAATAATATCCATAAACAGTTCCTCGAAAAGTTCGGTATCGGAGACCCTAAAAAAATCATGATGATGACGGAAGCCATGATTATTACCGACATAAAAGGCAGGGTTATCTTCTTTAACCCGTCTACCTGCAGACTGTTTGACCAGACTGAGAATAACATGATAATGAAGCCTTTCAAAAACACCGTTGTGCTTTTCAATGAAAAGACCCGCGAACAGTTAAAGGACCTGGTGGTCGATGTGGTACGGCAGATACTCGTCGTAAGCCACGAAGTGGACACGATGCTTGTTACAAAGTCGGGAAAGCAGAAACCAGTCAGCGTGGTTGCCAGCCCCCTCAAAGATGACCAGAACGAACTCCTTGGAGTCATCATCCTGATCAAGGAGAAGGTACCGGTTGAAGTCGAACCCAAAAAGTAATATAATGATATCTTTTTTTTCGATATGTTGATATCATCACCCTTTGCGTATTAACCAAAGTTCAATAAATCCTTACATGACCTGATTTTGATGGATGCAAAGGATAACAACGCTGTGGCCCCTTCCTTTTCCGTATCCCCGCAGGGCGATTTCAAATGAAATCTTATGAGCGGGGTTTCAACTGGAGATCTTCCTGTTATTGTTCTCTTCCCTTCGGGGAGTGATTGTGAGAGAATTATCATCAGCGATGCACATTTACGGTATAAAGAAGAGGATATGAATGAATGTTTATTTGGCTCTGTAGAAAACATCTTTTTTTCTTACGTTCTTGGGGGCTTCGCCCCCGCCACGGTGGCATCCCCCTTTGCGATATCCGTGAAAAACCGTTTCAGCATTATCCCCTCTGATCGATGTTAATTAGGGATTTCTACAGAGCCGTTTATTTTCTCTTGAACAGGGCTTTCGAGAACCGGTCGATAAATCCTTCCCTTTGCACCACTGCCTTCTCTTCTTTATAGGCAACCCCGATGATGTCCGAGGCAATTCGCTTGATTGCAAGGGTCGCGGGGGAGGTTGGATATTTTATCACGACCGGTGTCTTTGCCGCCGCAGCCCTGCGAACGTTTGTATCTTCGGGTATGATCCCGATCACCTTTACGCCAAGTACTTTCTCCATCTTCTTGGTGAGGACATCTGTTTTATCCTGATCGACGCGGTTGATGATGGAGCCCAGCACCTGTCCTCCAACTACTTCCGTCAGGATCTTGGTCTTGAGGGCATCAACAATTGAGGAGAGCTCAGGATTTACGACAAGTATGACTTCATCAGCGACTGCAAGGGGGACAACGCCATCCTTGCTGATTCCTGCAGGGGCGTCAATCAATAAATATTCGCACCGTTTAATAATCTCGCTCATCACATCACGAATCCGCTCGGGGTCGGCCTGCTGGAATCCCTGGAGGGACAACCCGCTCGGGACGACTTTAAGACCGGCAGGGCCTTCATAAATTGCCTCGTTGAGAGCGCCTTTGCCGGCAAGGATCTCATGGAGCGTGACCGGTACATCCTGGAGGCCAAGAAGGAGTCCGACATTCGCCATCCCGATATCGGCGTCCATGAGGAAGGTCTCTTTACCGAGTTGCGAGAGCATTGTGCCAAGATTGACTGCAACAGTGGTCTTCCCGGTACCCCCCTTACCGGAAGCAATTGTGTATACCTTGACCATTGAGCACCTGTAATGTTGAGTATATTTTTTGTCAAATTTATATATGATTTACCAATTTATCTTCACAATTCAGTTACAACCACCACTGTAAAATACCTTTTGTATCTTCCCTCATCTCCTTTTTCCAGTTCCGGGGGATATCCTCGTTCGTTCTGACGATCCCGATCAGGAGTGCATCCTTGTGATGCAGTTCAAAGAGAATAACACCGGGTTCATCGGGTGCCCTCTGTTGTTTGACAATCTGGCTGAATTTTGCTGCATCTGCCTGCACATCGCGTCCTGCTGATGAAGCAAGGACGAGCCCGTCATCAGTTCCAAGTGTGATTTCCAGGACCGAATATTTTTCGGCGAGTGCCTGCAGGCTTTCAGAGATATTAACACGGTTCTTTATGAGGTCAATTTTTTTGGGGCTTTTTTCAGGTTCGGATTTTGCAGGTGCGGTTATGGCATCTGGTGTCCGCCCGGATTGCGGTGTCACTTGAACGGGATATTTCACTCTTGATGCGAGTTTGAATATCTCATCAGGGAGCGTTTCTTCAATCATGCGCTCGCGCTGTTTCTGGAATTTTTTTATCAGGAGCCATGTTAAAATGATGATGAGTGCGATGACGACGCAGATGATGATAACTGCGACAATATCCGTGATACCCAGAATATTGAGCTCGATGTAAATTCCCCCAAAACTCTATTTTTCCGTAAGATGATCCAGCTGGAGCTGTTTTAAAATGATCTTGCAGTCCTTGCGGATCTTCTGTGTTACGTCATCGAGATCCATGGAATCGAAATTATCCAACTCCTTTTCCGCAATCGATCGATCTGGTTCTGGTAAATCTTTCAGATCCTGTTGGGGCGGTTTGCCGGTCTCTGAGAGGGGTTCGGCCGCTGATTTTTTTCCCCCATCGGCAGGCAGGATCGGAGCAGGGGGAGAGACAGGCATAATCTTGATAAAATCTTTCTCCTTTGGCTTATACTGGTGGTCAGATGCGTGTTTTATCGGTTCCTGTTGTGGGACAGCAGATCCGGCTTTTGGCGGCGGGACTGTGTGATGGCGGGTTCCGTCATGCACAAGGGCTTTATTATTGAATTCCAGTGCGAGCTGCATCTGGGCTTTATCAAGGTCAGACACGACGGCATCGATCACATGATCCCATAACATGCCTGCCTCATCCCACGCCGTGTCGCCGTACTGGTTCTGTACCTTTGCCAGGAGAACGATCCCGTTCCTGAACACCACCGTACCGTTGGTGGTATCAGATGAGAACAAGCAGATGCCAGAGAACCTTGTTTTTATCATCTCCTCAAGGATCTCTCCCAGCTGCACTCGTTTTTTAATGGCGCGATACTTCCCCCGCGGGAGCTGCATGATACTTCTAATGTCATCTTTTTGAGTTTAAATCTTATTGTTTTTTGGAAGGGAAGAAGGGTTTTTTCATTGTTGAAAAATTCTTCAGACGCCAGATTTTCGATAAATGAAAAAAATTTTTTTGGATTTTCTTCCTTTTTTTAAACCAATCCCAGATCTTTTCCCTTTAGCCTAAAGTTTTAATAGAGAAGGACGAGAACATTTCAATTGTCACAGGGTGGCAATATGTTAAAACCTTTACTCGAAGAATTTTTAAAAGTGGAGGGAGTATCAGCGGCAGTGGTTGTCGGAAGGGATGGATTTGTTATCGAGAGTGCCGTGGCCGGAAAGGTCGATATCGAAGCGCTCGGTGCCATGGCATCCACAGGCCTCGGCACATCAGAGGCGATGGGCACCACTCTGGGCAAAGGAGAACTTTCTCAGATGCTCGTTGAGCTCGAGAAAGGGCCGATTATTCTCTCGCCACTATCACCCGATGAGTTGATTGCTATTGTTGCGGACAGCACATCGAATATCGGCAGGATCCGATACGAATTAAAGAAAAACAAGGAACGGATCATCGCAGCACTTTGATCATGAAACTTCCAGCAGGGATCGATGGCGGTGTGATAACAAACCCGCAGGAAGAGGGTGCCGTCCGGCAACTGATGACATTTCGCGGGGCTGTAGAGATCGATACCCAGCTGGGGCACGGATTCATACTGACAGATCACGGCACCCTGATCGCTGTTTATTTTAAGGATATGAGTGGCTCTTTTAAGGGCAAAACCGCTCTCGAGCACATGGGTTCCGTACAATCCGATGAGGTTGGTTATCAGCAGACATTCACATTACGCTCCTATAATGATGATGAATTCCGCAATGCAGTTACGATTTGCGAACAGGAAGGATTCTTGCTTGCAGAACAAAAAAAAGGGCACGTTGCCCAGACGCCTCACCTTCTCGATGAAACAAAACTCAAAAAGATCCTGACGCTGCCGGGCGTAATCGCTATATCCTGTTTTTTCGAAGGTTTTTCCGTTCAGTCACTGGGAGATGCCGATTTCGAACATGTCGCCGCATTTGGCGAAGACCTGCTACGCGCCGGCATCAAGATCACAAAAGAGATGGACATCGGCAGCCTTGACCAGCTCATCTTAGAGACTGAGACCAAAAAGATCATCATTGCACCGTGCGGAGACCTGTTTTTATGCGTATTTACCCAGAAGGATACCCAGCTCGGGATGTTGCGGATGGCGATCAAAAATCTCCAGTCAGACCTGCAGAACGCTGCATGAATTTGGCACGCGGGGGACAATACATAAATGAACTTATTTCAGGGTGAAAAAAGTTCAGGATAAAATAATGAAAAAACGGGAGGAGGGGGAAATAACTCCAGAGATTAGATATACTAACATGGAGATGTATCAGTTAGGCAATTTGTATAGCCTCACCAGATGCACAGGGGGGAGTCCTGATTGACTGACCAATCAAACCCAGAACCAGATGATACCTCACTGATGAAAATACTTGGTGCTTTGAAAAAACCAAAGATGCCGGAGAAAGAAAAAACACCGGCTCAGCTCGCGGAACCCGAAATCAGTAGAGGCAATGCAGATGCTGGTGACTTAAATGACCTGCTCAAAAGAATGACCGCGGCAAAAACGGATGAGTCCCAGCCATCACCCGGTTCACTGCCACCAACTACGCAACCAATCCCCGATTCTTTTTATGAAAGTTCCCCGGAACCCCAGACCCCCGCAGATCAAGTCCTTAAAGAAACCCTAATTTCAACCGGAGTCAACAAAGACACTTTCCCCTCGGGTGGTGGGCAGGCGATGAGCGCCGACGACGTGCCTGAATCGCCGGGAATGATCGTGGCAGAAATGGGGACAAAGCAGCCCGTTCCAAAAGAAAAACCTTCACCCGCCACTTCCCCTGAAGATTTTGATATCACGGAGCCTGTTGAACAACTCCCCGTGGCTCCGCTCGTTCAGCCCAAAGCTTCTGAAAAAACACTCCCGGCGGGAAAGGCAGCAGGTTTCCCATATGCCGGCACCCAAGCCGAAGTTGATGAGAAGATCATATCAGTGGACCAAATCTCTGACCTTTCAGGACTTATCCTCCCAAAGGGTGCCACATTCAAGGTAGACGAAATCAAGCTTCATGGGCGTGTCAATGTTTTTGAAGGCAAGGGCACCGGAACACTCCCCCCTGAGATTAATGAGATCTGGAAGCGGGAATTTTCAAGCGTTGGCTTTAAGGATCTCGATCTGGAAACCGACATTATCAAAGAGAAGACGACCGGGATTGCCGCCTTCAAAAAGACCGGGATTTCGGCCCTGTTCAAAGTAATCCGTCATGAGGTGGAGGAATACAACCAGAGGATCCATGGCCCTCTTGTTGACCTCTCCTTCCAGCCCACCCCGGGGATCGAGGAGATCGAAGTTTATCCGGTGAATGAACCATATGCTTACATCCGGATCATCTACGACCACGCAACACATGAATATACTTACCAGGTGCTCGAACCACTTCTCACCGAACCGGAAAAGGAACTATTAAAGGAGCTCAAGGAGCGCCTGTTTGACACGCTGGATATCAATACGAAAGATTTATCAAAAGAGGACGCCAGGCTCAGGCTCCGTACCTCTGCTGACAATATCATACGTGATTACGGGATTAAAGTCTCGCCCCTTCAGCGTGAAAAAATCATGTATAATATGTATAAGGATTTCCTCGGCGATGGATTGATTGATGCGATCATGCACGACAAATACATTGAAGATATCTCGTGCGATGGTGTCAACAGCCAGATCTTTGCATACCATGCGAGCTACGAATCGATGAAGACAACGCTTTCCTACCAAAGTGCCGAAGTGCTCGATTCTTTTGTCACAAAGCTCGCCCAGCGGGCAGGCAAGTACATATCGATCGCGGAACCGATTCTCGATGGAACCATGGGCGACGGTTCCCGTATCCAGATGACGCTGGGTCAGGAAGTCACTGCGCACGGTTCAACCTTTACTATTCGTAAGTTCAAGGATGAACCGATCACACCGACCGATCTCATTGAATGGAAAACGTTTGCGCCCCTCTCCATTGCTTATATCTGGCTCGCTGTCGAAAATGGCAAGTCTATGCTCTTTGCCGGTGGAACTGCCTCGGGAAAGACCACCTCGTTAAACGCAATTGCGCTTTTCATTCCCCCGATGGCAAAGATTGTGACGCTGGAAGACACCCGTGAGGTCAAACTTCCCCATCCTAACTGGATCCCCAGCGTGACCCGAGACTCATTCGATGCAGCAGGACGTGGGGAGATCAACATGTATGAACTGCTCCGTGCCGCAATGCGACAGCGGCCTGAGTACATCATTGTCGGGGAGGTCCGTGGCAAGGAGGCACAGACACTCTTCCAGGCGATGAGCACCGGACACATCACGTACTCAACCATACACGCCGATTCAGTGTCCAGTGTTGTCCACCGTATCGAGAACCCGCCGCTGGACGTGCCCAGGAACATGCTCTCTGCTCTCGATATTGTCTGTATCCAGGTCCAGGCCCGGGTCGGCGGGAAACGGATCAGGAGGAGCAAGCAGATCGTTGAGATCCTTGATATCGATCCAAGAACCAACGAGTTGATCACGAACGAGGTGTTCAAATGGCGGTCAGCCACCGATGAGATCAGCTATTCAGGAAAGTCTTACATCCTTGAGGAGATCATGGAAGCCAAGGGGTGGAGCGACAACCGGATGCGTGAGGAATTGAAGCGCAGGCAGGAAGTGCTCGAATGGATGAGGATCAAAAAGATCCGGCATTACAAGGATGTTTCAAAGATCCTGATCTCGTACCACCGCGATCCCGAAGCTGTGATCGAAAAGGTGAGGAAAGACCTCTATGAATAGTTACGAGCGGTTCTGTTTTAACCTCCTTGGCAAACGGATGAAGGCAAAGCGGGATCAGTACGCACAACTTCGCTCCGATCTCGTCTCTGCCCGCGCGACTACCCCGTTTGAAGTCTATATATCGACAGCACTGGTGAGTTCAATCGTGGTCGGATTGGGTATGGCTGTTGTGATTGGAGCCTTTACCTATCTCCTGAATCTCCCGAACCTGATCCTCTACCGGGGGCAAGTCCCTCAGACAATTGTTGAGCTGTCGAAATACAGCCTTCTGGTTGGCACAATCTTTGCCGTAATTTTCTCCCTTCTCTTTTTTGGAGGGTTCACCTATATCGCCTTTTTAGTCTACCCAAATATTATTGCGGGAGACCGCAGGAGAAAAATCGATGCATCCCTCCCTTACGCCATCAATTATATCACGTCCATGTCCACTGCCGGTATCACACCGGCAGAAGTGTTCCGCCTGCTGGGGGACAGCGCTATCTATGGTGAATGCTCGGTCGAGGCGAGATACATCGCCCGCGAGATTGACATCTTCGGCAGGGATCTGATTGATGCCCTGCGCCTCGTGTCGTCAAGCTCGCCGAGTGCACGGATGAAGGAGTTCCTGCAGGGCGCTATGGCAAGCATATCATCGGGTGGCAACCTTACCGAGTACTTCCGGACAAAGGCAAACCAGTATGCGCTTGAGAACCGGCAGACCCAGAAACTGTTCCTCGACACGCTCGGGTTGGTTGCCGAGTCCTACGTCACCGCGGTTGTCGCCGGTATGCTGTTTTTGATCATCCTCCAGTCGATCATGTCGGTCCTCAGTGGAGAGAAGATGCCGCTGTTCCTCTATGCAATCATCTATATTATGATTCCGTTTGGCAGTATCGGGTTCGTTATCATGGTCAGTACCATGACACCGGAGGTGTAGTATGGGATTCAAAGAAACCCTCAACAACCTGCTCAACCGAGGGACATTCAAACAGCCCAAACTTCCGGCTGGTGACCTTGTCAAGGCAGAAGAGACCGTCGAGGATATCACAAAGAAACTTGAGGTCGAGCGTAAGAGCCGTGAGGGGATCGGACGGTTTTTCAAGCATCCGATCGAGGTGCTCACCGAAAAACCAATGAATATCCTGATCGTCTGCATTCCCCTTGCCCTGATCGTATTTATAGGCGGGTTTATCACCATGGTGAAGACTTATGGAATTGGAATTCTCTTCACTTCCACCATTGTGGACGATTTTGCCGTGTTGGCAGTCCTGATCTCCATTCTCCCGCTTGCTATGCTGGATTTCAAAGAGGAACGCCGTGTGAGGAATCTCGAGGAGGCGCTGCCGAACTTCTTCCGCGACCTCGCCGGTATGAATGACAGCGGCATGACGCTTCCCAATGCCGTCCATCTTGTTGCGAATTCTGAATACGGGACATTGACACCCCACATCAGGAAACTCGATAACGAGATGTCGTGGGGTGTGGGTTTTGTCGAGTCGCTCAACCATTTCGGGAAGAGTCTAGGCACCAAGCTTGCCGACCGCAGTATCGACCTCATTGCCAAGGCAAGCAAGGCAGGGGGCGATGTGAGCGAGGTCCTGAGGGCAGCAGCAAGAGACACCTTTGAGGTGGTAAACCTTGCGCAGGAACGGCGCAATAACATGCTCATCTATATGGTCATTGTACTGGTCTCGTTTGCGGTATTCCTGTTTGTCATCGCAATCCTGGTGAGTACCTTTCTCACCACCATGTCAACTGCCGGTGCCGCAGCGTCACAATCCGGTGCCAGCAGCGGGTTCATAGGAAAGATTGACGTCCCCGCGTACAAACGCCTCTTCGCCCACGGGGCAATGCTCCAGGGGTTCTTCTCCGGGCTCATGGCAGGGGTGATGGGTGAAGGCAGGGTACTTGCGGGTCTCAAATACTCCGCAATTATGCTGATCATAGCGTGGGTGGCGTTCCGGTTCTTCGTTTAATTTTCTTCATTAAATATCGGGTAAATATTGAATAGAACGGCTCTGTAGAAATCCCTAATTAACGTCGATAAGAGGCGATAATGCTGAAATGGTTTTCGACGGATATCGTAAAGGGGGTTGCCACAGTGGCAGGGGCGAAGCCCCCGAGAACGTTAGTAAAAATGAGGTTTTCTACAGAGCCAATAGAACCCTCTATGGAGCTTCACCCGTGACCGAAGGTCCGGGGTCACTGGAGAAAATTTTCGAATAAGTACATACTCTAGATTATTGAATTTAAAAAAAATTCAGGAAATATTATCCACGCTGTAGCCTTTCACGGTCAGCAGTTCCTTGACGCGTTCCCGATGGTTGCCCTGCAGTTCGATGGAGTTGCCCTTCACCGTTCCCCCGCAGGCGAGTTTTCCTTTCATGAATTTCGATAGGTCTTCGAGGTCAATGTCAGTCGGGTCAAGCCCCTCAATGACGGTGACCTCTTTTCCGTACCGGCGTTTATTGACCTTGACATTGATCCTTTGCTGTTCCTTTGCTACCTCCTCACAGATACATAGTTCTTTAGGTAGACCACACGTCGGGCAAATCCCACCAATCATTATGACTACTTTTTATCATTTCTGCTTATTTATTCCTTGGCATTGCCAGATGAATTCCTTGCATAAGCAAGAGCCGCACTGCCTTATAGCTGCACACCCTTATGGATCAACCCTGCACATTTCGCAGCCTCTTGAAAGCACCTGGTTCTTTTTACTGTTGTAACGATACACTGTCACTCCCTTACACCCAAGAGCGTGTGCACGCAAGAATATCCGGTATATTTCGTCAACATCAGCTGTCTGCGGCAGGTTTACCGTCTTAGAGACGGCATTATCCACGTGCCTCTGAAATGTCGCCTGCATATCAATATGGTGATCCGGGGCGATTTCAATTGCAGTCTTAAATAATTCTTTCACATCGTCCGGCACCGGCAGGTGACCGATGGTGCCGGTCCGCCTCACCTCTGCAAGAATATCGGAATCCGATCTGAGGGATTGTACATAGGTTTTCAGGAGCGGGTGGATCACGCTTACTGACGTCTTGCCGATCCGCCGTTTATACGACAATGAAAAGATCGGTTCAATTCCGCTGCTGGTGTTTGCAATAAGGTGGAGAGAACCGGTCGGTGCGATGGTCGTGACTGTCGCGTTTCGCATGGGACCGGAAAAAATACTTTTATCAATTGCGGGAAACGAGCCTTTTCTCTCTCCCAGTTCCTCTGACTTTCCACGCGCCTCCTGTGCAACGGATCGCATGATCCTGTCGGCACAGGCAATTGCCTCCTTTGATTCGTAGGGAATGCCCATCATGATGAAAGCATCGGCAAGCCCCATCACACCGAGTCCGATCTTCCGGGTGTTTTTTGTCTTTTTCCTGATCTCGGGCAGAGGAAACCTGTTGATGTCGATCACCGCATCAAGGAATTCCACGCCAAGCCGTGTGACGGTCCGGAGCAGTTCCTCATTTACCTCGCCCTTTTCAACACACCGCGAAAGGTTGATGCTCCCGAGGTTACAGCTTTCAAAAGGCAGGAGCGGCTGTTCGCCGCAGGGGTTGGTTGCCTCAATGGTTCCAAGGCCCGGCACGGTATTTTTCCGGTTGATGGTATCGTGAAACAGTACTCCGGGGTCTCCCGATCTCCACGCTGCACCGGCAAGTGTCTGCATAAGGACATGGGGGTCAATGGTGTCCCACACGCTCCCGTCGCGCGGATTGATTAAATCATAGTGGGAACCTTTCTTGAGTGCGTCAAAGAAATCCGCATCAAAACTGACCGAGAGATTAAAATTTTTTAACCCGCCTTCATTCTTTGCATTGATAAAATCAAGGATATCCGGGTGGGAGGCCGCAAGCACACCCATATTTGCCCCCCGTCGTTTCCCTCCCTGTTTTACCGCGTTTGTTGCCTCGTCAAAAACCCGGATGAATGGCAACGGCCCGCTGGCAGTCCCGCCTGTCGAGGACACCCGGTCTCCTTTCGGGCGGATATGGCTGAAGGAAAAACCGGTGCCCCCACCGCTTTTATGGATAACAGCCATGGAGGTGAGCGTGGAAAAAATTCCCTGGACGGAATCCTTTACCGGGAGCACGAAGCAGGCGGAGAGCTGGCCTGATGATGTCCCCGCGTTCATCAGGGTCGGAGAATTGGGTAAAAACAATAATTTTTTCATCAGTGAAAGGAACTGTTTTGATTCCGGGGTATCGACACTCCTTGCTACCCGGATGAACATATCATTTGGGTTTTCGTGCGGGAGGAGATACCGGCTTTTCAGGAGCGTTCGCGCGATATGAGTGAGCCCCATGGTGGATCAGAATGAGTGTCTTTAATTTGAACGTCATATATATGTTATCAATTCCATGTCCCTTTTTATTCTCGGCACTGCATCCCATGTCGGCAAGAGCGTGACCGTCGCTGCCATATGCCGTTGCCTCGTGAACCGGGGCATCAGGGTTGCGCCGTTCAAGTCCCAGAATATGAGCCTGAACTCGTACGTGACACCCGATGGAGGTGAGATTGGTATGGCACAGGCGATGCAGGCATTTGCATCAAAGATCCCTCCACAGACTGACATGAACCCAATTCTCCTGAAACCCAAAGGAGACTGCATTTCGCAGATTGTGCTTTTCGGCCGGCCATACAAGGATGTGTCGATCACCGGATATTACCAGGAGACCAGGCAGCTTCTCGGCCTAGTGGTGGAGGCATTCAACCGGCTCAGGACCACGTACGGGCATGTCATTGTTGAAGGAGCAGGGGGGGCCGCAGAACTGAACCTCTATGACCGTGACATTGCCAATATACGGCTTGCACAAGCCCTGAAAATCCCCCTGATTCTCGTTGCTGATATTGAACGGGGGGGTGTTTTTGCCCAGGTCCTTGGCACCCTCGATCTCCTGCCCGATGATGTAAAACCGCTTGTCCGGGGGATTATCATCAACAAATTCCGGGGCAATATCCAGATATTCGAGCAGGGCATCACCATGATTGAGGAGCGGGCGGGCATCCCGGTGCTGGGTGTTGTCCCCTACTTTGACCTGCCCCTGCCCAGCGAGGATTCGCTTTCGATTTCCGACAAGAAGGCGGGTCAGAACGCGGTCAGGATTGCGGTCATCCGGCTTCCCCGGATCTCCAATTTTACGGACTTCGAGCTGCTTGAGAGGTATGCGGCAGTCGAGTATGTACCGCTCCATGCTCCGCTTGACGGGTATGACTGTATCATTATTCCCGGCACGAAAAATACCGTTGAGGACCTGCAGGAACTGAAAACGGCTGGAGGGGACGTGGAGATCACCAGGGCCCGGGCACGCGGTGTGCCGATCATCGGCATCTGTGGCGGGTACCAGATGCTGGGAAAAGAGATCATTGACGCAGGTTTTGAGTCAGTTAAAGGGATATATGAAGGTCTGGGATTGCTTGATGGCGTCACCCGGTTTGTGTCATACAACAAAAACACCCGGCAGGTGAGGCGAAGGGCGAACGACATCCAGCCGATCCTATCCTCCATAGGAGAGGTTGATGGTTACGAGATCCACATGGGTGTGACGGAACCGGGCTGCGATCAGGAAGCTCTTGTGGGTGACGGGAGGGTAAGTGCCGACGGGCTCGTTTTCGGTACGTACATGCACGGAATTTTCCAGAACCCGTCGGCTGTCAATGCACTCCTGTCGTATCTGTATGCACAGAAAAAGGTGCGTTTCGTACCGATAGATGCCGGAAAAAAAGACCCCTATGATGAACTCGCGGAGATCTTCGAAGCGCATGTCGATATGGATGCGATCCTCGCCATGGTGACCGGATGAAACTGCAAAATATTCCGGATTACGAACGGGGAAAAAACGGGCTACCCGATGATACTTGTGATGGAGTGAAATCCCTCGCTCTGGCGGTCTGCACACTTCACAAATTCGACTCTTTTGAGATCAACTTCATCCGTTACGTTGCATTTCAGGCAGTAAGCAAGAGAAGGGGACTTCACAAACCTGCCCTGCACGGAAAATTCCCGTGCATGGATGCATAACCGGCAGTGGTCGACCGGCTCCTCTTTATCAGGGAGGCACTGCACGGTGCCTTTCCTGACAGGAATAACACGGTACTGTTCGTCGCCCATTCCTTGATACCTGCCCGGAATCTTATGTATCAGTACAGTTAAAACGATCGAGCACAAAAACCTCTGCATGAAGGTGTGTATCATGTGCGGGGGAGAGGGCACACGCCTGCGCCCCCTCACCTTCGAACGGCCGAAACCATGCATCCCGATTGTCAACCGACCGTCCATCGAACACCTGGTGGCGCACCTGTCAAATCTGGGATTTCGTGATATTGTCATCACCCTCGGGTATCTCGGGACTGCAATCGAAGAAGCGCTCGGCGACGGTTCGCTGTCCGGCACCACGATCACGTACGTGCGCGAAAAGACCAAGCTCGGCACCGCGGGAAGCGTAAAAAACGCCCAGAAATATCTCGATGGCCAGGACTTCCTCGTGGTTGGTGGGGACCATGTCACGGACCTGAACCTTCTGGAATTTTACCGAACGCATAAAACAGAGAAGGCAGCGGTCTCCATCGGGCTGATCAGCATTGATGACCCGGGGGATTATGGTATCGCCGAGATGGACGTCAGTTACAACATCAGACGGTTCAAGGAGAAACCGGCGCCCGGTGAAATTTTTTCCAACCTCGCCAGCACCGGCATGTATGTCTGCAGCCCGACAATCTTCGATTATATACCTGTGGGAAAAAAGTTTGATTTTGCACGTGACCTTTTTCCCCACATGATGGAGAAAGGGTATTCCCTCAAGGGGTGGCTGGCGCGGGGGAACTGGACAGACGTCGGAAGCCCCCACTCACTGCGTCAGGCGGAACGCTGGAAGCTGGCGGATATGGCGTCCACGACCATCAATGGCGATCTCTCCATGCGGGGAGCGCACGTCAAAGGCCCTGTTGAGCTGGGAGACGCGATTGCCCTTGGCAGGAACTCGCGGATTATCGGTCCTGTTGCGATTGGCGCCGGTACAACAATTGGTAACAGCGTACTGATCGGTCCGTACACAACGATCGGTGAAAAATGCATCCTGCGGAATAATGTGAAGATATTCTCCTCATCACTCTACAACAGGGTGATTGTGGGTAAGAATACCACAATTTCCGGGAGCATTATTGACATTGATACCCACATCGGCGCGGATTGCAGCATCGAGAATGACACCGTGATCGGACCCCGCGTCGTATTAATGGACACGGTTGTCGTCCATTCCAAGACCCGCCTCTGGCCCGAAGTCGTCGTGCCGGAAGGGACTGTTGTCAAAGAGCACGTGCTCAATAAAAAATATGACCTGAGCTGTGAAGGCTCCTAACCTTTCTTTGCGAGACGGTGGGTGAGCGCGACCAGCGGGTGACGGGCATAGTCGAGCACCTGGATGTCTTCCAGTGTCCGCAGGTTCATCGCATGGGCGGTCCGCTCCATGCCGAGCTCGACATTCTCTTTAATTTCGATGATGTAGGCATCAAGCTCGGTGATCCCGAGGTTTTTTGCCGCTACAGCCCGGTGATGGCCATCCACGAGTATGATCCTGTTTGGCCGTTTGACAACGATGATAGGTTCTGCGAGCCCTTTTTTGATCTCATAGATCCTCCCTTCAAGTTCGTCCTCGTAGATCTTTGACTGGGTTGGGAGGAGATCGGCAATCGGCACCGTCCCCCGGTTGAGTGTGGGGTCAACACCGTACAGTTTTTTTAATGTGGTCATGAAATTGAAGACTTTTTCCGGTGAGACGCGTTCAATCTGCGAGCGGATTACATCGGAGTTGGAGATGATGCCCAGCAGGTGGTTCTTTTCATCGACGACGGGAAGTTTCTGGATTCCCGACCGGAAGATCACCCGTGCTGCATCCGTGATGCTCATATCAGGGTCTGCCACAATCAGGTTGCCCGACATCACCTTTTCAACCGGGGTTATGGGCGGGACGAATAACAGGTCGCGTGCCGCGATGTAGCCAACGACAACGTTTCCGGAAACAACAGGAAATCCGTCGTGATGTGTGGTCTGGATCTTTTCCATGACATCATGGACCGTGCTGCTGAGACCGACACTCACGACATCGTAGGTCATGTAGTCCCTGACCTTTTTTTTATCCATCAGTACAGCTTATGGCGCAGATCACTTGAACTCATCGTTAATTATAGTCGAAAACCTCACTTTTAATACTCGTTTTGGGTTCTCTCAAATGGTTGTTTCTGACATCCGGAGGAAACAGCAGTGAGAAGAACCCGAAGGGTTCTTCGATATATCGAATCCCGGAGAGATGAGACACGA
>CAZVFG010000026.1:1626-19341 GCA_964626125.1 uncultured Methanoregula sp. | reverse complement strand
GGGAACGGATCAGCTCGAAGATATCCTGATGGATATCTTCTCCAGTTTGCCCTTCCGTGTGGGAACGGCAAACAAATCGAAACTATTGTTCAATAGTTTCTCCAACCAATCCTCGCTTCCAGCGACGATTGATTCCCAAAAGAGCGTCAGCATTGTCATTCAAGCATTTCTACAGAGCCAAAAATTAAAAATTTTAAGAGCCTGGAGATTGGGTTTATATCGTAATAAACTTCCCGACAAAGGATGGATCACCCGAGATTACATACAGGAATGCCTGCAATATGTCCGGTGAAGACAGAAAGATCAGGGTTGTTCCAACCGTTGCCCAGATACATGCGTTCAGGAAGCTTCTTTTCATGTGGTAGGAGCCGACACCGATAAGACCAAAGCCAATTCCCCCAATCACACTGGGGATTATCACGGACAGATCAAGGAACCTGGTGGGATCAAAAAACAGCGAATCAAGAACCGGGAAGACAAGCGCATAGAGGACAAACGGGACAAAAAAACCAAGCGTAGGTGTTGTATAACGGAATCCCTCGATGACAAGAAATACCGGAATAATCAACAAAAAAAGAATGCCAACACCCAGCACCAGTCTCATCGATGATGAGATCCCATAGAAATCAAGGAACAGAATAACAAACCATGCAATGGTGAGCGATTGAAGGAAAGCTATCCCGAACGGGAGTATCTCCCATCCATCTTTAAATACCGATTTGATCGTTGTCATGCCTGCTGTCCTCCATCATGCTGAACTATGGCCGGTTCACATCTGAGCGGGATCAGGATCATCTCTCTTTTTTGAAATGAACATCCCTTAGCTTTTGTTATTTGTACTAACAAGTATATAAAATATGATGTTAACTCTTATTCAATAAATTTTGATTTAAAATATAAATAAAACGAAAATTATCCTTTTTTCCTTTCATGGCAGACAGGACGATGACCAGGGTGAGGACTCCCCATTATTATGGGTGTCCGCAACCGAAAGGGAATCGGCGGACCGTAGTTGATGGGGGAAGGGAGTCTGGTGGATGGAGCGGGATAATTTTTCCCTGCGCGGCGGGAAAGCCCACGCTGCTGGCGGCAGCGTCCGAAGATTTTCTCTTATAAAAATTCTCAGACCTGCCCTTTGCCCTGGAAACAACAGCACCCCATAAAGCGCCAAGTAAAAATAAGAAAAGGAGAGGAGTGCCGGGAAAATTTGATTCTCACTGAACAATCACCGATGCATTCGCATCAAACGGATTCGTTCGCATCGCAAGAGAGAAGAGGTACGGGTAATGCTGTTTCAGGTGCTGCATGTACGTGAGCCACTCAGTGACAAGGAGCCCGTACACGCGGTTGATATCCCCGGAGAGATGGTCGTAATCAGCACCGGGTAGATTGGTCAGGTGCTCACGTGCGTTCAGCTCCTCAGCAAGGTGAAACACGGCGTGGAGCAGATCGGTGAAGGTGTCATGTTCGACCAACCGGGGGTTTTCGAGCAGCGCGAGCATGAACCCCTTGTGGTGGATGAGAAATGCTTGGATTTCATCAAGAGAGATTGTACGGCTTTCGAGACGGTACGTTTGCTGCCGGAGTTTCAATGTTGCCAGAGAAAAATCCTCATCCGACCAGTTATTCGACACCATAAAGGCGGAGCGGATTCCATCGACACCGGGATCATTTTCGCTGAATTTCTTTAGCAGTTGTGTCCCGACTTCTGAAAAAAAGACGCCGATGATCATGTTCAGCCTTGTGAGCCTTTGGGTGCGTTCGCGTTCATCGATCATGTATTCGATCGCGTTCGCCACCACGCCGACAAAACAGCCGACCCCGGCAAGGATGACGAAAATGACCAGGATTTTTCCCGCGGGCGTCAGGGGATGAATATCGCCGAACCCCACCGTTGCAATCGTCACGATAATAAAATAGAGTGAGTCCAGCGGCGAGAGGTTCTCCAGAGTCATGAACCCGATCATGCCTGCAATAATCACAAAAAGGAGAATTGCGAGGTAGATCTTCAGCCGGAATTTGACGCGACTCATATCATTTTCCTTTCAGGCATAATTGTATAAAATACATCCTTTATCGACAGTTCGCGGTGAAAAATGGTGATACCCCCGACCAGATTCGAACTGGTGTCGCCGGATCCAAAGTCCTGCATGATTGACCGCTACACTACGGGGGTGTGCTGTGGCAATAGTATTTGCGGGATTCGATATTTAAGCGATGGGGAGATCCCAGTATCAACACAAAGAACACCGATGCTGGCACACCCTAATTCCCGGTAAAAATACCATATAAAAAATACCTGTTTTCATATAGCATTATATGGTTTATAAAAAAATAGTTTTAGACGTTCAGAGACTTTTCAGATTGGCCGGAAAGCGGAAAAAACTGCTGATAGACCTGCCGGCGCTCGTCGATATCGGTGTGGAGATAAATCTCTGTTGTCTTGATTGAGGTATGACCGAGATTTTCCTGCAGGACCCTTAGGTTCTTGGAACGCCGGTAGAGTTCGCTTGCGTAGCTGTGCCGGATCTTATGGGGGGTAATCCCTGCGGGAGCATAATGCCGGAAGATATGCTGAATTGCACGCGGGGAGATGTGCTTGCCCTGCTGCCCTTCAAAGAGAGGTCCGGCGATCTTCGTATTCCCGATAAAATTTTTCATTGATTCCAAGGTGTCATCATCAACAAAGACAATCCGTATCTTGTCCCCTTTGCCCTTGATCCGGATTGTATGCTCCTCAAAGTCGATGTCTTCAATATTAATGCCACAGAGCTCAGAGACCCTGACTCCGGTTGCGTAGATTGTCCGTACGATAAGCTTATCCCGATCATCAGAGATTGAATCGATAAGGCGCAGTACCTGGCTGTGCTTGAGGTACTTCACCTCCTGCTGTTTGATGCGCGGACGCTGGATCCCCACCATTGGATTGGCTACAACCGCACCCTGCGTATACAAAAAACGGTAGAACGAACTTAATGTGGAGATGATGCGGTGAGAGGTCTTGGGTTTATAGGTGCGCATCGAAGAGAGAAACGAGAGGTAATCAGTAATCATGAGTGGCGGAACCTCAACACCTGTGTCAAGTCGTGCCTTTTCCAGGTCTTTCCAGTAGAAGACGAGCTTTGTCACCTCCGTATGCCTGCGCAACCATACATAATATGCAAAGTGTTTAATCACCTGCTCATAACTCACAAGGGTGCGGTCGGAGTAATTGCGCATCCGGAGATAGTCCCGGAAGCTTTTCAGCCATTCCGAAAAATAACCGCTTTCCATGGTTTATTCTTTATTATCTCTCACAATTAAAGGTTTGCGCAGAATACACATTTGGCGAAATAAGGGAAATACGGGTTTACAGCAACCTTCGTATTTACCGACTCAACAATAATAACTCTACCTACCCCCACTACCTCCCGATAGCGATGAAATATAACATTCGATCACGGTAAAAACAGGGGTTTTTTCGATGTACCCCATATATGATATCGATCATCCCTGTTTTTTGCCCATAAAAGCCCGCTATCGCAATGGTTGTTTTTTCACGACGGAACGAGACTTTGGTAATTGAAAAATATTGGGTCAGGTAACGGGCCATATCCGTTTTAAGATCAAACGAGAGGAAATCCATTCCATCGTGATGATGCAAATCTTTGTTCCGGATTAGCCGGAGCAAAGCCGTAAAAGACAGAACAGTCTTTTTCTTGAAGGTTTTGTTATGAGGATAACCGGTCATTCGGATTTAACCTGGCACCATACAATCATCTTTAACTCTTTCCTGTCCAGCCTGCCCGGGTTAGTCTTTTTCTCCGGAAGGGAGTAGTCATATGGGGTTGGTCAATAAAAAAGGGCGTTTCCCGGTGTGTTGACCAGAAAGCCGATAAAACTCTCACCATATATCCAGCCTCCGAAATTTCCGTTTAAAAAAGCAGATGACCTGCCAAAAGCTACAAAAAAGTGTTGAAGTCGCATCGATCAACCTGTGCAAGCCATCACGGTCAGAAGATATGAGTGTAAATGGAATTTCGCGGTCCCCGCAGCCGGTTACAATTTTTTTTAAGATAGCCCTGATGCTAAATGATGTGGCCAATACCATGGACTGATACGATCAACAGATTATCAGTTCCCTGGTCACTTTTTGTGGAACAATTCCGTACATACGTATATTAGAGAGGCTTTTCAGGACATATCGAACACAGGGAACGGGGTGCAGGTCCTGAGGATACACCGCATGCCTTCGGAGAACCAGAATGAGGGGATTATGGGGAGGGTAAAATCGCATACAGATCAACTCACTTCGGACAATAATCGAATGCCCCAAAGAGCGATTTTGGGCGTTCCGCGTCAATCTGACCAAATAAAACAGGACATTTTCATGTTCGGGTCCTTCAAATCAAAATTTGTTAATTTCACGCGATTTCCTGTCATATTTGATACACATAAACCATATGATGCTATATACAAAAGAGCATTTGTTGGTGCATTTTTGTCAGACGTAAACCAGGATTCATACCGCAGACTGGGTTCGACAAACCAACTGCACCATTACGGCCGAATGCGGATGGTGGACGAAGTATGCGTCAGGAATACACATGGTATCGTATGAAAAATGCCATCCCGAAACGGATCGATGATCAAAATATTTTAATTCTATGGGGATTTCAAATGATTTTCACCAATCCCATGAACGGGATCCGGACTACCTGCGGCACCCGGAAATAAACTATATACAGGTCGGTCCGGGGGATTATGTCAAACCCCCCGGATTTTATAACGGTAAATTGAAACGGACACTGGAGAAATGCAAAAAAATATCGTATACATTCATCGTAGAACCAATCATCGCTGAAAGCAACGATTGATTGAAGAAACCATAAAAGAATGGATTCCATTTATATGATATTCCAAAGGGATGGTACCCTTGAGAAGATTTTTTATTAATATCCGACTTTACTACCGTTCTATCAAGAAGGGCTGTATGAAGGAACTATTACGAGGCGATAGGTTTGAGCCTTCGCCGCGTCCGCTCTGGCATACTTAAAAAAAGGTCTTGTCGACAATGTTCTCAAGTTCACCTTCCCTTCCCGGATGGTGTACACCATCCAGGTTGCGATACCCATAGAACAAATCAAAAGGAAAGATTGCGTGAGGGTTTTCTGGAAAGCCCTCCATTGTTTTTTCCATACCCGGTATGTGAGTAAAATCAATGAGATTGGCATCTTCTTCCTTTGGCGGATTTTTGTTATCTGTTGGTGATTCAACTCCCTATAAAAAAAATTCTGATCCTTTGTAAAGGCATCGTCTGTCACCTACAAATCGGCGAAGAGATCACCTGCAGGACAATTCAAATTGTCGTAATTTTTATTTATTTTGGTCATTCAGACGGTGGTTTTTTAAAAGATAAACCAAATAATGCTATATGAAAAGAGGTTTTCGATCATCGTTTTTACGGATTTCAACAACATCGGGAAATACTCAGAGAAGAGGATGATTGCATGGAGGAGACAAGAATCCAGGAAGAGATCAACAAATATAAAAAATTCAAAAAAGTTGATGGCGCGGCATACCGGAAGGTGAACCAGTTTCTCCGGAAACGAACATACATAACAGCACGTGAATGGGCGCTCGCACGCCTTTGCACAGATTTCAGGACAACCGGCGGGGCAGAAATGACCTTTATCGGACAACATCTGCCTGAGCTTGTGCCCTTCATGGAAGATACGTATACCCCTCAGGCGGTGAATCAGGCACGAAATTCATTCAAGAAGAAAGTGCGAAAAGCAAGCGCTACGTTTTTTTACGGGGCAATGTGCGGTTTTTTCACCACTGACGAATTGGATGACCTGCTTTTTGAGGCAAGCGAAGTTGCACGGTTCCTGCTCGAAGTGGAAGGGACAACTCTTGACATCGATGAGGAGATCGACATCGAAGATCGTATCACCATGGTCATGAGAAGTGTAGGAGAGGCAGCCAAAACGATCCTCCAGACCCGCGTGATGGACGCGGAAAAGAAACAATCTGATATTGTCCCCTCGGAAAATACTGATAGGACCCAAGACACTTACGATACTCTGCCGCCAATGAAGGTCAGAAAAAGAAAAAGGCGGACCGAACAGAACAAAATGACGACGTTGCCAAAAGAAGAAGCCGGAAAAACGGATCAGGATATGCCCTCTACACCGTCCCCATCAACCATCATCAAGGGGGATCAACTTCCTGATCAGGTGCAGGATTTACCCGAAAGTTTAAAGCTACAGGACTTATCCATGAGAGGTTTAACGGGAGATACGGCGTCACGTGCTGATAGGAAAGGAACAGGCATTGATACTGGAGCCGATCCGGAATGAAAATTATCCAGGTTGTCGGAAGGTCAAATTCGGGTAAGACCTCGTTTATTGAAAAATTGGTACCGGAACTTGAAAAGATGGGGCGTGTTGCCGTAATAAAACATCTCGGTGACCATGAATTCAATCTCGAAAACGGAAAGGATACAACACGGTTCTTTGATGCCGGTGCAACTATCTCGGTTGGTGTTGACAATCAAAAATCGGTCGCCGCTATCCGAACCAACAGGCTGGAAGACCTCTTTTTATTCCTCAACAATCAGGGTATTGAATATACGATTATCGAAGGCTTCAAGACCCGCACATTTCCAAAAATCGTGATTGGTGATCTCCCTGTAAAGAACTGTGTCGCATCCAATCCGACAGTGAAGGAAGTACTCGCGTCTCTCGATCAGTTTGAAGACTATCAACAAAGATTATCAACGGGATCCACCGTTGAAGGAAGGAGCACAGATTGATGAAATCGAAAAACCACGTAAAACAGCTGTTCGGGACAAACGGGATACGCGGAGTTGCAGGGACAGCCATGGTACCCGAACTCGTTTTTCAAATAGGTGCAGCCTTTGGATCAATGTGCCACGGGCGTATCGCGGTTGGAAGGGATACAAGAACCTCGGGAGATTCATTGATCCGTGCACTGAAGGCAGGACTGTTGGCGACCGGTTGCAATGTTGTTGACTGCGGTGTTTTGCCCATCCCTGCAATCCAGTATATTGTCAGAGATGATTTCGATGGCGGGGTAATGATCACAGCTTCCCACAATCCGCCCGAATATAATGGTGTTAAAATTATTGAGGCTGATGGCACAGAAATGGCTGATGAGAGAACAGTGAAACTGGAACGGCGTATTTTCAGCCGCAATTTTGACTTCCAACCCTGGAATAGGGTCGGTCATGAAGTCTATGCCCCGCACCTCATTGAAAAGTATATCCTGGCGATTGTCCGGCATTTCCCTGCTCGTATCGGCAAGGGGATGCTGGTTGTTATCGACCCGGGTTCCGGCCCGGCCTGTACAACAACGCCTGAATTACTCAAAATGCTCGGGTGCCGTGTACTGACCGTACATGGTTCTATGGATGGACATTTCCCGGGACGGATGCCAGAACCGACTCCTGAGGGCCTTGCCGCACTTTCAGACCTTGTGATTAGTTCCGGAGCGTCATTTGGTGTTGCTCATGATGGGGATGCTGACCGGGCGGTTTTTGTCGACGAAAGAGGTAACTATATCGAGGAAAATCAGGAATTCGCCCTGGTGGTGCAGCACCTGTGCAAACAACAAAAAGGAATCATTGTCACACCGGTGAGCACGTCGCAGCTTATCGAAGCAATTGCGTTAAATGAAGGCTGCAGAGTCACCTATACCAAGGTAGGAAGTATCTATGTTGCACGAACCATGCATTCTCTGGTAGAAAGGGGAGAGAACGTGATATTTGGTGGGGAGGGGAACGGCGGGCTCATCTTTCCCAATCACCAGTTCTGCCGCGATGGCGGGATGACCGCTGCCACGATGGTATCCATACTTGCATCAGGAAATGAGAAACTATCTGAGATGGTTGCCCGCCTTCCAAAAAGATACATGATTAAGGACAAAATCAGTTCTGCAACAGCACAGAAAGTAATTGATAATCTGGATCATGCATTTTTTCAGGATATGATTGAGCATACCGATGGGTTAAAAATTTCACGTGGTTCAACATGGGCATTAATCCGGGCATCCGGAACAGAGCCATTAATCCGGATAATTGTTGAATCCGATAACAGAATAGCCGTTGACAACTTTTACCATGAATTGATGGACCTAATTTCACAAAACCTTCCCAATTAAAACATTCTCATATGACTATTATCGTGTAATTCATTTTTTAAACAACTTTCATAAAGTGACATATAATTCGTTATTATTACTAAATTTCATTTTTTTTCGTTCTAATTTTAAAAAAAAACAAAAAAATATCATTATTTTTAAAATAAAAAGAGATATAATGATATAATGGGTTAGAACAAATAATTAAAATAAAAAGATTTAATAGATATTTCATCTAATTGACATTATTACCCGGATAACCATGTCGTGAAAATATGGTCCTGTCTCTTTCTCAAATGATGTCAGAAATACGGCACGCAGCATCAATTAATGACCAGTCAGCATTAAAAAAAAATATTTTTGAAGCTTCTTATCATTCAGGACGCAAAGAACGCAGGAATGTAATCAGTGCAATTAACAGGGTGATTTTAGAAATAGCGATTGATAAAAATAATTCCGAGCTCCTTTTTTCTCTCAAGGACATTCCACATGATACGATTGTGGGGCTTTTTCCTCAAATAATTCAGCATTATATCAGAACACAGGACCAGTCATGGTTACAGGCAATTTTAAAAATAGCTCAGACACAGGAAAGAAAAAGCAATCAATCCCAAATACTCGCAATTTTTACCCAGACGCTTATTGATGCGGGTATCAGGAACTCAAATCCTGTTTTAATAATAATGGGAATGGAAACACTCGATCTCATCAGTTTCAGAAAATATCGTTCGAAAATATTGATTGACATAATACCACCCCTGATAACCTGGGGAATCAAAATTAAAAACATCAATTTCCTTCAGAATATATATTCCCTTATTCCCGAAATCGGTGATGCCTCAAAACGATCGATATTGCATGCCAGACTAGCAAATGCTATTGCAGCAGTGGCAATTGAAAAAGAGGATATTATTACCTTGAACAGGAGTGTGAGTATTGCCTGCAGTATTAAACAGAAAAATCGCCGCCAAAATACAATCCAGTCAATCATCAGTTCAGCAGCAAAAACAACATTGAACAAAACACTGTTCAACCTCCCTTCTTTCATAGTTCCGTACAAGGATTTGTCCGAGGATATGCAGCTTGAAATTATCGATGCAGTCCTCGGGCAGTTACTGAATCAGGAAAAGGACAGGGTGCATCTGATCACTATTCTTATGGAAATTTCTGAAAAAATACCCAATGCAAAAAAGATTATAATCCATAATTTACTAAAAAAAGCAGAAAATGATGGGGAATTTTACTTCCTCTCAACAGCAATCGAATTTCAAAATCATTTCTACTTCCCGGATTCCCTTCTGGCACGGGAAATAGTTAATGCGGGTATTTCTGTAGCAGAGCATTCCGGAAACATAACTGCATTTACAAGTATTATACCTGTTGTCGAAAAATCATGCACTATCCAAGAATCATCACGAATTTTTATCCAGTTGACACAGATAATGGCGTCAAAAGATTATTTTTTTGAAGCCCTCATGTTATTTTCCAAGGTGGGAGAAGAATCTGAGCACTACTCATCATTTGATGCATGCTGCATAATGGTTTTTAAAAAGGGTATTATTTCAGACAATATATCTCTCATTCAGAAGGTTTTGTCTCACAAGTTGGAAAAAAAGAGCTATTTCAATAATATATGTCGTGCTGTTACAGAAATCTGCAAAAATTTCCCATATCAGGATATTATCGATCATATTGAATCAATAAATTCTTTAATTCTTATCCATCCACAAAGAAACCAATTATTGTCGGATAGTATTTCACTCCTGGTCAACCGTGGTTTTCTTGATGAAATGAACCCCGATATTCTCATCACATTAAGCGATTCCATCAGCGTACAATCATTAAAAGAACAGTCACTCTCAAAAATTGTGATGAAAATTGCCAAAATTGGAGTGAAAAACAAAAACCGTGATTTTCTTCAGCGATCGGTTGGCCTCACCTGTTTGATTGACGAGGAGAAAACCAGGTCAGCAACATTGACCAATATTATTGATGACGCAACTGTGCTTGCGGTACTTGAAGGGGACCTGAATCTTCTCCGGAGAATGCGGGACTGGAGCGCATCCCTCCTTTCAAAAGACAGTGAGATTTATGCAACGTCTAATATTATTAATGGTATGATAAGATATGCCATCGATAAACATTATCCTGATGCTCTTGAAGAGGCATATTCTATCGCACAGGATATCCATGATCCTTCGTTAAAAAAGGATTTGGTTGAACGTATTTTTGAATGCTTTGTAAAAATCGGGTGTATTCAAATTGAAGAAACCCATGATTCACATCAGCCAAGTGCAATCATCGCTGCACTACATCCCTTTGAACGCAGTCTGGAATTATTAAACATCTATTGGAAAAAAGAAGATAGATCATTAAAAATTGCTAATTTGATTGATATTGTCCTTTATGTAAGCCGTCAAAAATTCAGTGAAAATTATTATATCCCTCTTGCATTATTTGCTCTTGAAATTGAGAATGCTGATGAACGGGACGCGATGGTCTCACGGATTGTCACAACCATCAACACAAAAACACCATATTCTGATTCAACTGATCCCTATGAAATTTTTGTAAATTATCTCCTGAAGATAGAATTTATTCAAAGTGAACCCGTATTGCTCGATCTTGTTTTCCGTTCAGTGAAACAGATTAAAGACCCGTTCAACCGGTCATTGAAATTATCAAGTCTGGCGGAATCGTATATCTGCCTGGATCAGAAAGATCGATCTTTTGAGATCCTCGAAACTATTCTCTCATGTCTTAAGGATCTGTCTTTCACTTTCCAGAAAGTGCTGATTCTTTCTGATGTTGCTTTCCTGTTATCACAGACCTCCCCGGATAAAGCAAAAAAAAGTCTTTTTGAGGCAATACAACTGCTGACAACTATTGAACCCGAACGAGAATCGTTTGCACGGAAACGGATCGTTGCTGCAATTGCCAGAATATATGAGATAACCAGAGAAAAATCCCTTGTCAGTGATGCGAAGCATATCATATTGCGGATTGAAGATCCCATTGAATACATTCACGCGATGGTTCTTGTTTACCGGATGGTCAGGGATGATCCAAGCCAGCGTACGGTGATTATGAGGGGGATATCAAAAAAATGCAAAACGATCAACTCACCAGGCCAAAGAGCATCGATGCTTCTGGATATTGCGATGATTATCAATGATGGGGGCGATAATTTTTCCCATTCCATGATCAGAGAGGCTGAAATTCTCATTAGATCAATTAAAATCTCATCTGTCGCCGATATTCTCAGAGAAAGAATTGCGAAGGCATACATGGTAATATCGAACAAAAAAAACTATAACAATCTGGTAAAAAAAGCGATCAGAATTGTAAAAGAGATAGAGAATGAAGAAACTAAAAAAAATTGTCTGGACCAGATGGTACACAGATATACCCAACACTACGAACCGCTCTATAGCAAAATTAAGAACATCGCCCGAAAGATGATTGATGATGGCGATGGGGCAGCACATATTGCAGCAATTGAGAAATTAATCCAGTCAAGCCATAACCGTTGGAAACGGGTGCAATATTTCTGCAATATCTCAGTTTTATTCAAAAATCGGGGCAAATTAAAGATTGCTGCAAAGTTGCTGGATCAGGCGATAGATGAAGCAAAAATCATCCGGCCGCTGTCGCAGCGTGCTTATGTGCTCTGCGATATTGCCATGATACTTTTTTTTGCAGGGTGTGAAAAAGAAGGCCAGAAGATCATTGATGATGCTTTCGATGCAGCAACAAAAATACGGCAATTTCACGAAAGGGAAAGTGTTTTTGAAAATCTTGCATTTGCGATGAAATTTATCCGGCAGGTGTGACGATGAAAACAATCCAGCTCATCGTCTTTGGGAGAGTTCAGGGGGTAGGATTTCGAGCTTGCGTCAGGAGAATCGCCCTCGATATGAATATCAACGGAACAGTCATGAATCTGCCTGATGGGAGAGTACAGATTTATGCATTCGGAGAATCCATCATTCTTGAAAAATTTTTATCCATGCTCTATGGTTGCCCCCGTACCTCGATAAGAGACATTCAGGTAAATGAAATCAATTTCCAGCAGTTCGATGGTTTTTTCATCATCAAGGGAGAAGGGAGGGTCAATACAATACTTTGAAATTTTCGTGATTTTTAAGTGATTCCGATATCTGATTAACCTGTTCATTGATACGATCAGCACGGATTGATGATTTAAACAACTTGATCAATCTCTGGACCAGTTCATCGGAGAGCATGCAACGATCTACACTCAATTCATAATCATCCGGACTGACTGATGCTGCTGCGACCCTGATTAATGGTTCATCAATCATCCCGGCTTTCAACGGGTCAATAAGATCATATACAAGCCCTCCCTGTCCTTCATGCACGATACCGATATCCGGATCAAGGTGAGCGCCGAGAATTGAGACCATGCAGTTCCCGTAAAGCATCGCATACCCCACTGAAAACATCGCATTCACCACATCATGCTGGGGACGTATCATTCTTCGTCTGAATCCCAGTTCTGGGGGGAGCGCTCGGGAAAGTATCTCATAATACATATCAGCGGTCAACCGGTAAAGGCGACGGATTTCGTCCAGCTTGATAAGATACTCCAGTTCATCCAGTGCTTTGTGGATGACCTGGCTCTCTCCCTCATAGAGCAGCGGTTTACCCAAGGATTCTTCGAGTTTTTGAATAAAAAGCAGTCGTGATTTGATTACACCTTCAACAAGTCCGATTGCAAACCGGTGGCGTGGTGCATTCTGCTGAAGTGCCCGGATGGTATCAGGTGTGGTATCCCCGTAGGGGCGGAGTATCCCCACTGGTGTTCCATCAGCTTCAAAAAAAGAGAGATATATTCCTTTTTTTAAAAGACGGGTGATCGTGGAAGTATGGAGCGTGTGCCCCCCGATGAGAAGGAGGTGATTCATCCCATCGATAGGAAATTCTCTCGTTTCATTCTTCTGCAGTACGATCAACCGGTCCTGGCTTGATTTTATATGTGCGCCAAAACCGCTGACCAGAAACCAAGGGATTTTCGATGACATCATTTGCGAAAAACACGTAATTTACTATCCAATTACTTCCGTCGTTCATAATGATTAAGGCATCGTTTACAGGATGAGAATGCAGGGATTTTTCCATTGCCGGTGAAAAGCGAAAAATCATGCGGACGTAAAATCTGTACGCAAAAATCATTAAATTCCACGAATCGTCCTGATTTTACAAACCATATGGTAGGATTCCATCATTCTGATTGAACAATAATTGTCCGCCATATGACCTGATTAAAAGATATTTTGGGGGTTCCGATCGTGTTCATACAAACTTTCATGACGGATTTTATTATCATCGAACGTTCCATGCCATGCTATTGCATGACAATGCTTTTCTGTGGCGCACGAGTATGTACTGATGCTCCATGCATTGAGGCTTCCGGCCTTTAACTGGCATGAAATCGTCATGCAAGACCGTCCAGTCAAGTAGAGAGATCATAAGAAAAGGAGTTTCCTGTGCCGGTCCACGAATCGCAGCAACAACAGAGGTGACAAATGTTCTGGGATAAGACATCCGAGACCCTCAAAGGAGAGAAACTTAAGGCGCTCCAGATCAAGCGCCTGAAACAAACGATCCGCCAGTCACAAAATGTCGGATTTTACAAAAAAAGCCTCGCCGATGCGCATGTCCACCCGGAGGACATACAAACGCTCGATGATATCAACAAGATTCCGTTTACAAAAAAACAGGATCTCAGGGACGGGTATCCCTTTGGATTTTTGGCTGTACCTCTTAAAAAAGTCATCAGGATCCATACCACATCAGGCACCACGGGAAAGCCAACAGTTGTCGGCTACACGAAAAAAGACCTCGACATATGGGCTGAACTAATCGCACGAAACATGACGATGGTCGGCGTCACGGAAAATGACATCTTCCAGAACATGGTCAATTACGGTATGTTCACCGGGGGTCTCGGGTTCCACTATGGTGCTGAAAAGATCGGGATGACCGTTATTCCGGGCGCGACGGGAAACACGAAACGCCAGATCGAGATGATCAAGGATTTCGGGGTCACAACAATCCACTGCACCCCCAGCTATGCAATGCACCTCTCCGAAGTTGCCGAAGATATGCATGTGTCGCTTGATAGTCTGAAAACAGGCATCTTCGGAGCCGAACCCTGGTCAGAAACGATGCGCAGTTCCCTTGAAGACCGTCTTGGACTCACGGCATATGACTCGTACGGTCTCTCTGAGCTCTTCGGACCGGGAGTTGCATTCGAATGCCCCGAACGTGATGGGTTGCACATCTGGCATGATGTATATCTTGTTGAGATAATCAACCCGGAAACCGGGGAGCAGCTTGGCGATGGCGAACGCGGGGAACTCGTTGTTACGCCGTTGGTAAAAGAGGCGATGCCGCTCCTGCGGTACCGGACCGGGGATATCACGATGAAAATGGAAGACGGATGTCTCTGCAAACGCGGACAGAGGATTACCCGGATTACCGGCCGCAGTGATGACATGCTGGTCATCCGTGGTATCAATGTCTTCCCCTCCCAAATCGAGCATGTGCTCCTGAAAATCCCCGAAGTAGGCAATCAGTTTATGGTGTATGTGGACAAAGTGAATCATTTGGATGAGATGACAGTTGACGTAGAAATAAACAGGGACTATTTCAGCGGAGAACTTGCGGACCTTGCACGGATCCAGAAGAAGGTCGTAAAAGAGCTGCGTGACGCACTCGAGCTCCGCACCACCGTGAAACTTGTCGAACCCGGTTCGCTGCCACGTTTTGAGGGGAAGGCAAAGAGAGTGATTGACCGAAGGGGTGATGCGATATGAAGTGCTGGGAACCACATATCGAGCAGATGCCAAAAGCAGAACTCCAGCAGATGCAGTACAAACTCTTAAAAAGCCTTGTGTACCGTTTGTACAGCTTCTCGCCGTTCTACCATGACCGGATGAAGGAGCAGAATGTCCATCCCGATGACATCCACACCTTGTCGGATGTTAAAAGACTGCCCTTCATGTTCAAACGTGACCTGCGGGACAATTATCCGGACAAAATTTTTACCGCAACCCAGGACGATCTGGTCCGCTACCATGTTTCGTCGGGTACAACCGGAAAGCCGACTGTTGTAGGATATACGCAGAATGATCTGAACACATGGACGACCTCGCTCGCCCGCGCACTCACTTCAACGGGTCTGGGACGGGGAGATGTCATCCAGGTCAGTTACGGGTATGGGCTGTTCACCGGGGGACTGGGTCTGCACTACGGGGCTGAGCGGATCGGAGCAACCGTCCTTCCAACCGGTGTCGGCAATACCGAGCGGCAGATCGAATTAATGCAGGATCTCGGTGCGACCGCAATTGCCTGCACCCCGTCTTATCTCCTGCATATTGGTGAGGTCGCAGAAAAAATGGGCATTGACATAAAAAAGGACACCAAACTGCGCACCGGTATCCTTGGTGCCGAGCCCTGGACGGAACGGATGAGAATCCGGATGGAAGAGTGGTTGGGCATCAGGGCATACGACATCTACGGCACCAGTGAACTTTCAGGCCCGATGTTTACCGAATGCACCGAGCAGAACGGATTCCATGTATGGTCCGATATCGCCCTTGTGGAGATCATCGATCCGAAGACCGGCGAACAGGTCGCTCCGGGAGAGAGGGGCGAACTCACCATGACCATCCTGCAAAAAGAAGCTCTGCCGATGATCCGGTTCCGGATCGGGGATATTACCCAGGTCAATGAAGAGGTCTGTGCCTGTGGCAGAACTCACCCGAGAGTTGACCGGATCCAGGGACGGGTCGATGATATGCTGATCATCAGGGGCATCAACGTGTTCCCGTCGCAGGTCGAATATACCCTCATGGCCATCCCTGAAGTCGGGCAGCACTTCCAGATTGTGGTCGACCGAAAAGGGGCACTTGACGATATGCTTGTCCGGGTCGAACTGAACAAGGAATCGTTCTCAGATAAGATCACGGACCTGATGCTTATCCGGCAAAAAGTCGAACATAAATTACGAAATGTCCTGAACGTGAACGCAACTGTGGAGCTCGTGGAACCGGGTTCCTTGCCAAGATACGAAGGAAAATCAAAGAAAGTGGTTGACAGGAGGTCGTTATAATGGATGTGAGAAAATATGTGATAAAACAGATATCGGTGTTTTCCGAAAACCGGCCGGGTCGCCTTGCCGCAATCGCCCATGCACTGGGAGAAGAAAAGATCAATATTCTTGCGTTTTCCATCGCGGAAGCAAACGGGTTCGGGGTAGTCCGGGCGCTGGTCGACCAACCGGAGAAAGCATATAAAAAATTATCATCAATCGGATTTAACGTCGCATTCACCGATGTCATTGCCGTCCATATGCAGGACAGGCCGGGAGGTCTCTATGAGATCGCAAAGATGCTCGGCGATGCCAATATCAATATCGAATATTCCTATGCCTATTCTGGTAAAGACGGGGCGGTACTCATCCTGCGTGTCGACCAGGTTGTGGACGCAATTGAAAAGATAGCAAAATCCGGAGCGACCCTGATAGAAAGTTCGGTATTTCATTAAAACAATATCATTTTTTTTCCCACTTTATTAACTCTGCAACCTGAGAAAGCGTACTTCCCCGACGGATTTCCTCCCTGATCCGATCCTCATTCTTCCGGACTTCCAGGGCCCTGCGGGCAACCTCATAGGCACGCTCTTTGGGAACAACGACAACTCCGCTTTCATCTCCCACAATCCAGTCGCCGGGTTTTACATACTGACCCGCACAGCGAATTTCCGCATTGATCTCCCCATATCCCTTGGGTTCACCGGCATTTGGAACGATTGATCTGGCAAAGAGCGGAAACTTCATCCTGCGGATGTCATCCACATCCCTAACCGCACCATCAATGACCACACCTTCGATCCCCTTCCTTTTGCAGCTCATTGTTGCAAGTTCTCCCCACGGCGCTATATGAGTCCCGCCATCATTGTTGATGACGATCACGTCACCGGGCCCGGCGACATCAATGGCTTCCACCGGTTTTGCCCAGTCACCGGCAAACGTCTGGACCGTAACCGCCCGCCCCACCATTTTCACATCACCGCAGATGGAAAGTATGCCCTCCATCGCCCCTTTCCTGTGCATCGCATCGGTAATATTTGGTGACGAAACCTTTGCAAAAAGTTCCCGGATACGTTCGTCCGGGGAACCTTTCTGCGCTGGCTGGATTGATGGGTTATCAATCGCCATCCGGATCGCAGTGGTGGAAGCAGTCACATCCGCCGAGCGGATAATTGTCCCTCCCACAATGACAATTGCCGCACCATGCTGTACTGCCTGACCTGCCGTCACCGCATCGAGCCCCCCCGCCACAGCAACCGGAACTGCGACTTCGCCCGTGATCGAGACGAGGAGGTCAATCGAGCTCTTCCCCATCATCTGCTGGTCGATGCCAACGTGGGCTGCAATGATGTCGACACCCATCGCCTCCAGCTGCTGTGCCCGGATCACCGGATCGGGCGTGTTGATCAAGTCCGCCATCAGCCGGACCCCATAGAGGCGTGCGGCGCGAACCG
>CAZVFG010000026.1:0-1526 GCA_964626125.1 uncultured Methanoregula sp. | reverse complement strand
GTGTTGATCAAGTCCGCCATCAGCCGGACCCCATAGAGGCGTGCGGCGCGAACCGCCTCGGCAATAACCGAGTCATCAGCCTCCGCAAGGATACATACAATACCCGCGCCAGCTTTTGCCGCCATCTCGACTTCAAGTGTCCCGGTGTCGGCGGTCTTCATGTCGGCAACAATCATGTGATCCGGGAATTGTGCTTTCAGTGCCCGTACCGCCTCCATGCCCTCACTCTTGATGAGAGGAGTTCCTGCCTCGACCCAGTCCGCCCCGCCCAGCACCGCTTCTCTGGCGATCTGCAGGGCGCGGTTCAGTTCGGTGAGATCGAGCGCTACCTGCAGGACAGTGCGTTTCATACCCAGAGATTATGAAATACCAGCGGATAAGGGTTGCTTACCGGTAGATTGTCCGTCAGTTCCCGTGCTTTTATCCCGCTGTCGGCAACCCGGCATTACACAGATCCGATGGATGAAGAATGAATAATGCAGTACCGGTTGCAGCCGGCGAAGGACATGAATGAATATGGTTCTTTGAGAAAAGAAACGCGAAAAAATTATGATATATTAACCGAAACCTATCCCGGACTTTCACGAATCATCGCGTTTGAACGATTCTTTGAACACTACAAATTTCAGGTCCTTTTTCTTCACAATCGAAATATCTGCGGGTAATCCTGCCGGCACAAGCGAGACGAGGGTGTATTCATCCGGGACGTTGAGGAGCTTTCTGACAGGTTCGGCATACCCCTTTTTATCACCTGCAACCCAGCAGGAGCCAATGCCATAGGCCTGCAATGCGATGATCAGGTTCTCAGTTGCTGCACAGCAGTCCTCAAGATAATATGTTGCCTTCTTTTCGCCAAAGACCGCAAAACAGACAGGCGCCTGGGCAATGAATTTTCCATGGTCGGTGAGCTGTGCGATCGTTTCCAGCGTCTTTTTATCCTTCACAACACCAAAGAGCCAAGGCTGGAGGTTCATGGCGGTGGGTGATAGGCGGGCGCACTCGATCGCATCCCTGATCGCATTTTCATCGATCAGGTCGGGTTTGAACCGCCGGATACTGTGCCTTGCCTTGATGACGGTGGTTACGACATTCATAATGCAGGATTTGCATCCCCGTCATAAAAAAGTTCGGTATTGGTTAATGCAACGGTTTTTTTATCGTCGCCGCAGGGCATACAATGCACAGGAGATCATGCCGGCAAGAATGGTACACCCTCCAAAGAGAGGTGCTTTCGTGGGGGTTGGGGAAGGGGTCACGGTTTGTTCAGGTGTCTCCTGAGATATCGTCAGGAGGGGTATCGCCGTCGTAACCGTTGGAACTGTGGTGGGCAACTCCGTTGTCACAGCCGTCGTCGGTTTTGTTGTTTGTCTGGTTGTCACCTGCGTCGCTGTGGTGGTTGCCTGGACTATGGCGCTGATCAGGGGGTTTTGCTCCTGCACCAGGAGGTTCGATTTTATCGAGACCGTTTTTCCCTCCTGGTTGTAATTGTCTTTCATGTGGTTTGCGTTACACTCTGCCCAGATTGT
>CAZVFG010000025.1:13117-19569 GCA_964626125.1 uncultured Methanoregula sp. | reverse complement strand
GCACGCTTATAGGATGCAAGTGCCTCCTGATAAATTCCAGCATGCTGGAGTGCCCGTCCTTTTCGTACCCATGCGTCAACAAAGTCGGGTTGGATATGGAGCATGGCGTCATATGCAGATCCCGCTTCACGGAACCTTCCCAGTTCGTCAAGTGCACTTCCCTTGGTAAAATATGCGATTGCAAATGACGGATCAAGTGCAAGTGCCTGGTCATAGGATTTGATGGCTTGTTCATAGCGCTGGAGATCAGCAAGAGCCATCCCTTTACGAGTCCATGCCACCGCATTTTCTGGCGCAAGGTCCAGCGTTTTTTCATAGCAGGGAAGTGCATCCCCGGACCTGCCGATATCATAGTATGCATTGCCCTTACCAAGGTAGGCGTCTGCATATGACCTGTCGTGTTCGAGTGCCCGGTCAAACGCCTCTATTGCATCTTTGAAAAGTCCGATTTCGGCAAGTGATACACCTTTATGGCTGAAAGCGGCTGCGTATGTATGATCGAGCTCAAGTGCTCGGTCATATGACCGGATCGCATCCTGGTGCTGCTCAAGTGCAGCATACGCTACACCTTTGAAATAATGAATTTTCGCTGATCCTGGGGTGATTTCCAGTGCATGATCATAGCTGTTGATTGCATCTTCAAACCTGCCGAGTTCAAAATATGCACGTCCTTTCATCAACAATGCCTGATGGCAGTTTGGTTTGCCTTCCAGTGCACGTTCAAATGCAGCAATTGCATCGTCATAATTTCCAGTATCAAACAACGCTTTTCCTTTTTCAAAGATTGCTTCAGCAAACCCGGGATTCGCTGCAAGAGCATGATCAAAGGCAATGATCGCATCTTGTGGAGCACCGCTCATGGCAAGTGCCCTCCCTTTGTCGTAAAAAACTTCCGGATTTTCGGGCTGCAGGGCAAGTACGGTATCAAAGGCAGCGATGGCTTCGTCAAACCGGTGCATCTTCAAAAGTGCAATACCCCTCCGATGATGTGCCGGAGCAAATCGGTCATCCAGAGCAATTGCTCGGTCATATGCTTCGAATGCTTCATCAAACGTGCCGCGATTTTCGAGCGCGATTCCCTTATAAAAATTCACATCAGACCGGTTCGGTTCGTAAGATAGTGCCTGATTGTACGATTCTATTGCCTCGGCATACCGGAGAAGGTGGGCGAGGGCAATTCCTTTATGCAGGTAAGCACGTATGCATGAGGGATCGATACTGGTTGCACGATCAAAGGATTCGATTGCATCTTCATGCCGCCCCAGACTAATCTGGGCAATCCCCTTATACAGAATAGCTTGCGTAAATCTGTCCTTCAATCCGATTGCTGTATTATAGGCACCTAGTGCCTCCTGGTACATAGAAAGCCCGGAAAGTGCTCTTCCCTTGTAATAGAAAGCATCAGCGCAATTGGGCATCTGGAGGAGCGCCATATCGAGACTCCTTATTGCCTCCTGGTATTTTCCGAGGTGCAAGTATGAGATGCCGCGGTGGTAATAAGCCCCGGTGTCTTTTGAGCTTATCCCCAGCGCTTTGTTATAACACGTGATGGCTTCGGTATCATTCCCCAGTTTACTCAGCGCGATACCTTTTGCTGTCCAGAGTGATGCGACGTTTGGCCGGATCTTCAACGCGGTATTAAGACACTCAACCGCCTCGTGATAATCGTTAAGGTGGGTGAGCGCTCTGCCCTTTAGCTCCAGTGCATCGACAAAGTCGGGCTGGATTGCCAGTGCATTATCAAATGATTTGACTGCTTCACGGTACATTCTGATCCTTAAAAGCGACTGCCCTTTATGATATAATGCCGGTGAATAATCGGGGCGGGTCTCGATGGCTTTGTTGAAAGCTTCGATTGCATCATCGTAATTTGAAAGAGAAAAGAGTGCGAGACCCTTGCGGAACCAGGCATCAGGATTTGCGGGATCAAGTTCGATTGCCTTTACAAAGGATTCGATTGCATCGTTATTCTTTCCAAGTGCTGCGAGAGCAGTACCACGGTTTATCCAGATCTCAATCGATTTGGGCGACAATTGGAGAGCAGCTTCAAATGCCTCAACAGCGTCCTTGAATCTCCCGGTTGCAGTGAGGCATAATCCCCGTTGGAACCGTGCCTCTTTATTGTCGGAATCGAGATCGAGAGTTTTGTTAAACGCAACAATTGCATCTTCATACCTTCCAAGTGATTGAAGTGCGATCCCCCTCTGGAAATAGACACTGGAATGGTTCTTGTCAAGCAAGATCGCCCGGTCGAAAGTCTTGATGGCTTCCCGGAACATACTGAGAGCGGACAGCGCTCTGCCTTTGTCAAAATAAGCATCAGCAAACTGGTTATCGATATCGAGGGCGCGATCGAACGATTTTACCGCATCCTGGTACCGTCCCAGTTGAACAAGCACGACGCCTTTCTGATGGAGTGAGGGCGCGTGAAATTGGTTGACTCTCAGCATATCGTCATACGCCTTTATGGCATCTTCGAACCGGCCGAGCATCGCAATTGAACGTGCACGGTAATAAAGAGCATCAAAATGAGCGGGCTTGATTTTGATCGCCCGCTCAAAGGCTGTTATGGCACCTTCATGTTGTTTCAGTCGGGAGAGTGCAATTCCTTTCTCAAACCAGCCATCAGCATTTTCAGGTGCAATGGTAAGGAGCTTGTCAAAAATATTGACAGCGTTTTTGTAGTTACGGAGCATAACATAGGTTGTACCTTCCTGAAACAGTGCCTCAGTGTTCGTGGGGTCAATCTCAAGCGCCTGTGAAAATGCCCTAATCGCTTCCTCATATTTGCGTATATTAAGCAGCGCAAGGCCTTTTTCAAAGAATACAACAGCCTGATGGGAAAGGTAGTCTGCCGCGTGAGAATATGCACCAACTGCTTCATCGTACCTGTCCATTGCACGATAGACTCGCCCTTTTTCGAGAAACGCTTCACCGTAATCCGGATTATGGCGAAGTGCAGCATCAAAGGATTCGATTGCATCCTCAAACCGTCCGATGCGGGCAAGTGATAATCCTTTTTCATAATATGCGGATGCGTTGGCGGGATCGATGGTCAGGGATCGATCGAAGGCATTGACCGCTTCTGAGTAGTTTCCAAGCTGGTTGAGGGAAATCCCTCGCAGATGATATGGTTCCGCATTCGCCGGGTCGAGTTCAGATGCTCGATCGAACGTTTCAACTGCCTCTTTGTGATGCCCGAGACGTGCCAGTGATTTAGCCTTCATAAGGATAGCCTCGGTATGTTCGGGCTGGATAACAAGCACCTTGTTGAATAACCGTATTGCCTCGGTATCCCGTTCGAGATGGATGAGAGCAATACCGCCACAGAAAAGGGCACCCAGATTGGAGGGGTCAATCTGATGTGTCCGTTCAAAAGCAGCGACGGCATCACCATCTCTGCCAAGCCGGACAAATGCCTGAGCTTTATGATACCACGCTTCAGCAGATAATGGAGTACGATATAAAAACTCATCGAATGCCGTGATCGCATCACCATCCCTGCCGAGATACTCAAGTGCGAGTGCTTTGTTGAAATATGCATCAGCAAATCCGGAATCGAGTGCGATTACTCGATCGAATTCCCTGAGAGCATCATCGTACCTGCCAAGTGCCAGAAACGCCATCGCAAGTTCAAAATGGACTTCTTTTCCTGTTGCGTCTATCTCAAGTGCTTTTTCCAGTTCCGGTATCGCCTTCTCAAAATTCCCCAGTCGCGTAAGGGCTATTCCCTTTTGTTCGTGTGCGAGGTATGAGCCGGGATCAAGGACGATCGTATGGTCGTAAGCGGTGATTGCTTCCTTATAGCGTCTGAGGGAGGTCAATGCAAGACCGCGTTTCAGGTGGGCGGATATCAGTGAACTGTCGCGTTCAAGTGCCTGATCGAATACCCTGACGGCCTCTTCGTAGTCCTTGAGATCCAGCAGCACGGCTCCTTTCTGCAGGTATGCTCGTTGCGACGCGGGATCGATAGCAATTACTGCATTGAAAGCAGCAACAGCATCGGTTTTCCGGTCAAGTTGTATAAGAGACATTCCTTTGTGGTAATATGCATCGGCAAAGTCCGGATCGATCCTGAGGGTCTCATTGAATGCCGTTACTGCCTCACTAAATCGTCCTAGGTGCTCAAGTGCTACCCCCTTGTCATAACAGGCATTGGCGAAATTGGGATTGATTTCGAGCGCATGGTCGTATGCCGTTACCGCCTGTTCATATTGTCCAAGTTCCGCAAGAACAAACGCAAAATCGTACCATCCGTTTGCATATCGTGGTTTGAGGTCGATTGCGGTGCGTAGCATTTCAGATGCAGATGAGTATTGACCGGTACTTGCAAGGGCTGCCCCTTTCCTGAACCATGCCATGGCGCATGTCGGATCCAGTGAGATGACCTTGTCGAAGCATGCAATGGCTTCGTCAATTTTCCCCAGCTCTGATAGTGCTTTCCCCTGGAGGTACCATGCCTGACTGTTTTCAGGCTGTAGTGCAATGGCACGTTCAAAAGATTCAAGTGATTGCTGGACCTTCCCGAGCTCATTACGCACACTTCCCTGCAGGATCCAGACCTGTGCATCATTGTTTTCGAGCGTGAGCGACGCATCAAGGGCCTGCAGCGATTCCTCAAATCGTAAAAGACGTGCAAGCGCCTTTCCCTTGTAATACAGTAAGGGGGCATGTTCAGGCTTATGTTCCATTGCCTTGTTAAATGCTCCAAGGGAATCCTCATATTTCCCGAGATTCAGGTAGGCAATTCCCGTCTGATAAGTAGCATCGGTGAAGGCCGGGTCAAGAGAAAGTGCATGTGAAAACGAATTGATCGCTTTTTCATATCTGCCTAGAGCAGCAAATGAGAGTCCGCGATAGTAATAAGCACCTGCATGATCAGGTTCGAGGCCAAGGAAATAATCAAATGCATTAATGGCATCCTTGTGACGGTTCAGATGAGCAAGTGCTAATCCCTTAAAAAATGCCGGTTCACCATACGAGGGGGTGATCTCCATCGCCTTCTCAAATGCAAGCAGTGCGTCTTCATAGCGTTTGAGAACAAGCAGTACCCTGCCCTTGCCAAGAGATGCCTGAGCACATGTACGATCAAGCGACAGTGTCCGTTCAAATGCAGCGATCGCTTCGTTATTACGGTTCAAGTGAGACAACGATTCCGCTTGAATAAAAACAGCAGGAGCTTGATTCGGATCGATGGTAAGCACGCGCTCCAGTACCAGGCTAGCATCATTATATCGTTCGAGTGCAAAAAGGGATTTGCCTTTACGGTACAGCACCTGAACGTCATCAGGATTTAAAGCAAGAGCAGCATCAAAAGCAATGATTGCATCTTCATGACGATTCAAGTGGGACAATGCATATCCCTTTTGGTATGCACATCCGCTCATCAATGGCGATTGCTTGAGTGCAAAATCGCATGCCCGCACCGCTTCATCAAACTGGCCGATTGCATTAAATGCAATTGCTTTCTGATGCCATGCCTGAGCACAGGATGGTTCGAGATCCAGAACGGTATTCAGAGATGCGAGTGCGTCATTATAGCGCCCCAGGTGCACATGCGTGGTACCTTTGAAGTACCACGCTTGTGTAAAATTTTTGTCAATTGCAAGCGCTCTGTCGAATGCGGTAACGGCATCCATAAAACGGGAGATACGCATGAGTACAAGCCCCATATCATAGAAAGCACTTGCATAGTTCGGGTTGATTGCGATCGCATGGTTAAAGGATTTGAGTGCTTCTTCATCATTACCTATTTCAGTGAACGCAGTGCCGCGATCATACCAGGCGTGTGCCATATGCGGGTTGTGCACAAGCGCAGCATCGAATGATGAGATTGCTTCCTCGAACCGTTTGAGGTGGGCGAGAGCGATGCCTTTTGCATAGAGAATATAAGCATCGTCAGGTTTGCGTGCCAGTGCCTGATCGAGTACTTCAATTGCAGATTGGTATTCCCCTATGTCTGACAGGACCGTTCCTTTGTGAAAATATGCGGGTACACAATCGGGATTCGCTTTTAATGTATCATCGAAAGCAGCAATTGCTTCACGATACATTCCCATATGTGCGAGTGCCCGTGCTTTTCCATACAGAGCGGACGTATTGGCGGATTGGCTGGTAAGGGCATGATCGAAAGCAGCAATCGCATCCACAAAACGCTCAAGATGAACAAGTGCACGCCCTTTCTGGACAGAGGAATCGACATGCGCGGGATCTATCTCCAGTGCGCTGTTGAACGATGAAATGGATTCGTCATATCGTGAAAGTGCAAAGAGGGATCTGCCCTGCTCAAACCATGCCTCCACAAACGAGGGATTGACCTCGAGTGCTTGCCGGAATGCATTGATTGCTGGAGCGTGTTTTCCCGTCCGCGCAAGAACGACACCCTTATAATAAAAGGCACGGTCACAGGTCGGCTGAGCTTTTGTAACCCGCGTGTATGCAGATACTGCCTT
>CAZVFG010000025.1:0-13017 GCA_964626125.1 uncultured Methanoregula sp. | reverse complement strand
CAGCGATGGCATCGGAATTGTTGCCGAGAGCAAGGAGCGCTCTGCCCTTGTAATACCATGCGTGCGGGTTTTTTTGTTCGATCTCCAGTGCACTTGAATATGCAAGCAGAGCATCCTGATGCCTGTCAAGAGAGAAGAGGCAGATCCCTTTAATGACCCATGCGTTTGCCAGTTTCGGGTTACTTTCGAGTGTAAGGGAGAGGGCATCGATTGCATCAGCAAAAGATCCGAGTTCTGCAAGTGATATACCACGGTAGTATTGGGCATCGATATTGCGTGGTTCAATCTGCAGTACCTCCTCAAACAAATTTACTGCCTCATTATGCTTCCCGAGCTCAGCGAGAGTCAGACCTTTCTGGAAGAGTACTTCTCCGTTATTCGGATTGATGGCAAGTGATGCATCGAACGCTTCAATCGCACCGGTATAATCATAGAATTTTGCCTGCGCAATTCCTTTATGATAGTATGCGACAGGGTCATGGGGGTTGATTTCAAGAGCGATATTAAATGCGAGTACTGCTTCTTCATACAAGCCGTTTTTCAAGAGTGCAAGTCCCTTGTGAAAAAATGCTGGTGCATAATTGGGAATAAATTCGAGCACCCTGTCAAGCGACTCTATCGCTTCAGAGTATTGATTACGTGTGATCTGAGCGATACCCCTTTCATAATATGCCTGTGGGTTGGAGTCATCGTATTCGATCGAAGTATTGAATGACGTGATGGCCTCTTCGTCCCGGGCCAGTGCAACGAGTGAAGTCCCTTTATGATACCATGCCAGCGCATGCCTTGGATTGATCGCGATTGCCTGTTCGAACGCAAGCAAAGAGTCTTCGTAACGCCCAAGTTCCTTAAGTGTAAGCCCTTTGTGAAGTGCCGCATCCGCCATGCCATTATCGATCTCCAGCGTTCGGTCAAATGATTCCGTGGCGTCGTTGAATAACCCAAGTATCATCTGCACGAGACCTTTCTCGTAAAATGCCGGAGCATATTTTGGCATAAGTGCCGTTGCTTGCGTAAACGCATCCAGTGCACTGTCATGGTTGCCTTTACGGGCAAGCGCAACACCGCGGTGGAAATGGGCAAGACCGAGATGTTGGTCAAGTCCGATCGCATGGTCAAATGCAGTTATCGCTTCGTCAAACCGTACGAGAGCTGATAGGGCAAGACCTTTATGATAGAATACATCGGGAAACTGGGGGTCAAGCTCGATTGCATGATCATAAGCATCGAGTGCATCAGTATATCTCCCGAGATCAAACAATGACCGCCCTTTGTAATAGAAGGCATGGAAATTATGGGTTTTGTCAGTAAGAACCGTGTCGAATTCTCTAACAGCATCTTCGAACCTTCTGAGGTTATAAAGTGCGATACCCATGCGTACCCGCGCATCACGGTATTTTGGTTTGAGTGTCAGTGTCTGCTCGAATGCTTCGATTGCCTCGCTGTGCCGTCCTAGTTCTGTCAGCGCCTTGCCACGATGATAGTAAGCAAGAGGGTTTTTTGGATCGTACAATAGTGTACGGTCAAATGCCGCAAGTGCTTCCTCAAATCGCTGGACTTTTGAAAGTGAAATGCCCTTGTAAAAAAATCCTGAAGCGTTGGTCGTATCTTTTGACAGGTTGGTATCGAATGCATCAATCGCTTCGGAGTACCTTCCCAGCTTAACGAGTGAAACTCCCCGATAATAATGGACTTCGGTATATGCAGGCTCGATTGTGAGTGTTCTGTCAAAAGAATCAAGTGCATCTAGGTACCTGCCGGTTTCGAGCAGCGATCGTCCTTTCAGGTACCATGAAGGTGCAGAGGTGGGGGTCAGCTGGATAATCCGTTCGAAAGAATTGATTGCTTCTTTATGACGACCGACTTTCGCAAGGACGATTCCTTTGTGATATTGTGCGTCATTGAATTCAGGATTAATCTCCAGCAGAAGATCAAAGACCATGATCGCTTCGTTGTCCCGGTTGATCTTTTCAAGAGCCAGACCCTTATGATAGAATGCTTCAATGCTGCGCTGATCGAGCGCGATTGCGTTGTCAAGAGCATCAATGGCATCCTGGTACCTGCCGAGATCCAGCAACGCTTTACCTTTCCTGATCCACCCGTCAATTCGGTTTGGGTCGATGTTCAATGATTTCTGATAGGAGCTGATCGCATCCTTTGTTTTTCCCAGCTCATTGAGTATATCGCCTCTCCGCATCCAGATGTCAAGGAGTGAAGGATCAAGGTCAAGTGCCTTGTTGTATGAATAAAGTGCATCCTGCAGCCTCCCGATATCAAAAAGTGCATGTCCCTTCCACGTCCAGCTATCGGCCCTGGCAGGATCCACTTCCAGTGATTTTGAATAGGCAATCAGGGCATCCTGCTTTCTTCCCAGTTTGTACAGGGCATTCCCTTTCTGCATCCATGCGTCAACCATCTTTGGGTTGAGTGTGAGCACTTTTTCAAAAGTGTCAGCAGCTTCAGCAAACCGGAAAATCTTCGTAAGCGCATTTCCGCGGCACATCAGCGCTTCAATGGATGACGGATGTGTGGTTAAACTTCGGTCAAGCGAGGCAATCGCTTCCTCATATTGTTGCGTCTGGAAAAGCGCGATACCCCGGTTCATCCAAGCGTCGGCATGTGAAGGGTCGAGATCGATTGCCTTTGAAAAAGCCACAATCCCCTCTTCGTATCTTTTTGCCTCGATGAGAGCGATGCCCTCATAATAATACGCCATCGCATTGGATGGTTCCAGATTGATTGTCATTTCAAATGCATTGATTGCATTGTCATACTGACGGCACTGGATATGTGCAATCCCTTTGTAATAATAAGCGGATGATTCATCGGGATTGATGGAGAGACACTGTTCAAAAGCCACAATAGCTTCATCGTAACGGTCACGACCTGCCAGCGAAATACCAAGGTAGTAATATGCTTGTGCATTCTCCGGGTCAAGCGCCAGTGCGCTCTCAAACGCTGTTATCGCATCATCATACCGTTCTTTCTGAGCAAGAGCAACCCCTTTCTGGTAATACGCTCGTTCATACGACGGTTTGATTTCCAATACTTTGTCATATGCGATAATTGCTTCCAGCTGCCGATTGAGGTGTGTAAGTGCATTGCCTTTTTCATAATATGCACGGGCACATTTCCGGTCGTTTTCGATAGCCCTGTCGAATGCCCGGATTGCCTCTTCGAACCGTTCCAGCCGAACCAAGGCAATCCCCTTGTAATACCAAGAAAGGGCATCATTCGGGTTGATTTCAAGTGAGTTGTTGAATTCTTCTATCGCCTGATTCAGCCTGCTGAGATTTATAAGGGATATACCCTTGCGGGTGGAGGCCTCAAAAAGAGAGGGGTTGATCCGAATTACTTTGTCAAATGCAGCAATTGCTTCTTCATGCAATCCCTGTTCTGAAAGCGCGATACCCTTATGCAGCCAGCCATCAGTAAGGGCGGGATTCTGTTCAAGTGCTGCATCGAGTGCAACAACGGCTTCTTCTGAATGCCCGAGTTTTGTCAGTGCAATGCCTTTTTCATAGAGAGCAGCAGGGTTGTGAGGATTTATTGTAAGCAATTTTTCATACACTGCTACAGCATCTGAATATCTCTCCATCTGCATGAGCGTACGGCCTTTGTTGATCAACGCGGGTTCGAAGGAGGAATCGATCTCGACGGTACTGTCAAAGGCTTCGATTGCTTCTTTGAATTCATTGAGCTGGAAGAGGGCAAGTCCGCGGTGGAAATGGGCATTGACATAATTTTTATTGAGAGACAGTGCTGAATCAAATGCTGAAATGGCATCCTTGTACCTTTCGAGCTTCATCAGCACCGCCCCCTTATCAAAATAGGCCTGTGAAAAACCAGGTTTAATTTCAATACTTCTGTCAAATGCACTGATTGCTTCCGGATACCGGTTTAGTTTTGCAAGGATTGTCCCCTTCTGGTGGTGGGCGGGTGCATAGTCCGGATCAAGCGCTATGGTCCGTTCATATTCAACTATCGCTTCGTCGTATTTGCCGAGCCGTGCAAGCGCAAACCCCTTATGATACAGAGCAATCACAAATGAAGGGTTGATCCGGACTGCTTTGTCAAACGCTCCTATCGCATCGAAAAACCGTCCGAGGTTGGCATAACATACTCCCTGACGGTATGCAGCAGCAGCGCATCCGGTATCCTGTCCGATTGTGTTTTCAAAAACTTCAATTGCTTCTTTATGCCTTCCAAGTTTTGTCAGTGCAATTCCTTTGAGGTAAAGCGCTCGGACAAGGGTTGGCCTTGTTTTGAGTACCTGGGTCAGGGACTGGAGGCCGTCCTCGTACCGGTGGAGCTGAATACACACGACTCCTTTTCGGAGCAGAATATCGGGATTTTCCGGATCAAATGAAAGAGCGCGATCGAAGTCTTGAGCCGATTCAAGAAATTCTTTTAAATTCTGATGGGCGACTCCACGATGATAATAGGCCTGTGAATTTGCCGGGCTGATTTCAACTGCCTTATCCAGTGCGATAATCGCATCTTTGTACTGGTGAAGTTCATTACTGGCCAGACCTTTGTACAACCATGCCTCAGTGGCATTTGGAGCTTTTGCAAGAGCCCGGTCGAATGCTGCTAGTGCATCCTTTGGTTGTCCCAGTTTGAAAAGAGCAATTCCTCTGATCACCCAGATATCCGCATGATCCGGTTCTTGATTGAGAAACCTTTCTGCAGCGTCAGCTGCTTCTGCATATCGTTCCTGTTTTGCATAAATGTAACTTTTAAAATACCAAGCCCAGATATCAGTAGGATCAAGTACAAGAACGCGTTCAAAAGCGGTGAGGGCATCATCATATCTGCCGATCTCATACAGTGACGTGCCTTTATTGTAGAATGCTTTTGCATAAGTCGGAATTATTTCAATTGCCTTGTCATATGCATTAATGGCTTCCTGATGCCGGCCAATATCCGCAAGTGCGATACCCTTGTTATAGTATACTTTCGCATGCTGTGGATCGATGGTAAGTGCATGGTCATACGCAGATATTGCATCTTTATAGCGCCCCAGTTCGTAGAGTGAGATCCCTTTGAGGATCCACCCTTCAGCATTATCAAATTTGATCGACAGAAGCCGTTCACATGCATCCAGGGCCTCTTGGGTCCTTCCAAGCTGCGCGAGGGTTGCAGCTTTATTATACCATGCATTGGTTTCTGAGGGATCGATGCGGATGGACTGCTCATATGATCCGATAGCATCGTCCAGCCTCCCGAGATCATAAAGAGCAATTCCTTTGAAATAATGGGCTTTGGCTAGTTTCGGGAATGCTTCAAGCGCTTTATCAAAGGTAATAATTGCCTCAGCAAACCTGCCAAGATCGTAGAGTTCAATGCCCCGACGCAACAGGTGTTCTGCCTCAGTCCTGCTCATATGTCGGATTCTCCGTCACGATAGTTCATTGACATGGTGTCCTTGTCTGCGCTTGCGTTGTGTTATATACATTTTCCAAAAACGGATATACCCTTTCTGGTATGGTAATGTACTAATGGCATTGAAGAATAATATTATTATATAGGCACGCTGTATCTATCGACCTGATGCGTCATTATGGGTTTTTACTGTCCTATTTTTTGAGCGCAGGGTGTCGGGTTGCTGACCGGATGCTGTGTCTTCAGCGATTGTCAGGCCGGATATGTTCGGATCGGGTGTTTACACATCAGGTTCTGGTTGCATAAATAAGTGCAGAAATTGCCATGGTGCTATCTGAAAAGATCGTGAAGGTAAAATCGGTACTGGCCGAGTTTCCCTCCAAAATTTGATGCCCCGATGTAATTGACAGTGCCCGTTCCGGTTGCTGCCTCGATTCCTACTTTCATGGCATTCCTGACCGATTTCTCATCTATTCCATTCAATACAATCTCATACACCGCATTTACCCCATCGGGAACCAATGAGTCACGGATTTTCTTTTTCAGGGTTGGACAATAGGGATGGTTTGTGCTTGCCGGCATGGGAAACCGGTAGTTTTTGCACCCCACCTTGGATCCACTTGCCACAACACCACCCGCAAAACCTGTAATAACCCCTTTTAACCCCGCAATTGCTTCTGCCGCTGCCTCAGCACCAGTAAGTGCCAACCGCTGGTCTTTGCCCATAACAAGGAAGTTGCCGCCGGCAATACCTTTCACAGTTCCGAACCGTTCCTCCCCCACATAGTCGCCTTCCATGACCGGGATCTTCCAGCAGCTCCTTCCCCCGATAGTGCACCGCTCCTCATATTTGTCCCCAAAATAGTGCATTTTTAAAAAGAACCTGGATTCAGCTTCAGGAAATCCGTCAAATGCCGAAGCAGTAGGTGAAGGGAGAATACACTGGGCAATCCTGCTGGCGACATTTGTCTTTATATTCTTTTTTTCAGAACAGATCATGACCGAAATCCCAGGTCTTCCATCTGGTGTAATGGCTGGTGAGAGAGGACCTTCTATCCCTGCCTCGCAGGGGCACCCGATCTTTGATGTTGCAAACCCTGTTGCAACAACCGCTGCCTTGAGTGCCCATTCTTTCGTTGATGCTGTAATGATGACACGCGAGATCCAGACCGGAAACGCTTCAGCAAATGTGTCAAGTATTCCAGCACCGTTAATCTCCATGGTTCAGCTCATCCTGTCCGAATAGACAATGCCGTCCTCGGTTACTATGTAGTTCATATGTATATCGTTCTCATCAACCGGCAGTTTTTCTGCCTCCTGGCAACCAAATGCGATCCCGATCCTCTTGATTTTTTGATTTTTTGCAAGAAACCTGTCATAGTAACCGGCACCGTACCCAAGCCTCCCGCCACTACGGTCAAAACCAAGCATAGGCAGTATGATTGTGTCGACGTCACCAGCCTCTGCAGGGATCTCATTCCCTGTCGGTTCAGGAACTCCAAATGTACTTGGAATAAGGACTGATAGATCCTTGAGATATGATAGCCTGAGGCTGATGTCCTGTTTAACAATAATCGGGACAATAACCGGATTTCCGCGTAAAAAAAGAGTTTTTATGATCGGAATGGTATTTACTTCCATTTCCTTTGATGAATAGATCATTACGGTCTCGCCGTCCCTTATGAGTTCAAGAACATAGCTGCAGACCATCCGGCTCTTTTTTTGTCTTTCTCCGGCAGTCATTGATTCCCGCCTCCCCCGGAGAATCTGCCGGATGTTGTTTTTCAGCTCTCTCATGGGCAATAGTCTATCGCAAGCGTATTTATGGTTTCATATTCCCGTCGATTCCAATGCGCCCGCAAGAAATTATGGTCGAATTGCCATATTATCCCAAAACCAGACAATCCTCGGAATAAAAATTTATTCTTCAAAGAGTGGTCGTTATGACAAACGAGTTAAAATACATAAATGTTTGACGACAGGTCAAAACCTGCAGTATTTGGATTTATTAAAGCCTCAGGCGAGAATCGAACTCGCGACCTTGTCCTTACCAAGGACACGCTCTACCGACTGAGCCACTGAGGCGGGTTGCCTAGATACGTTGGGGGTTATCGTTATAAAACATTGCGGAACCGGTATGAGTGCCATCGTACCAGGACAGGAGAAGAAAATTGTGTCCTGATCAGAATGCGTTCAGCCGTTCCATACTCTTTGTTACACCGTCAAACGTGGCAACCTCGATGATTGGCGCAACGCCGGTCTTTTTTACCGCCTTCATGACAGGCATGAAATCGATTGTTCCGTCGCCGACAGCAAGGTGGGAGTCCTCTTTCCCGTTATTGTCATGGAGATGGAAGTGCCCGGCAGGGCAGGCGAGGAACCGGTCGAGACAACGGTTCTGGTGGGCATGCCCCACATCGAGAGCGAAGGAGGAATTACCAATCAAGGATATTTCGTCAGGAGTCTTGAGCAGGAAGTAATCCCAGTTACCCATATTCTCGATAAAAAAAGGAACGCTGTATTCATCTGAAAGACGTTTGAGTTCTGAAATGGATTTTTTACACTGGTCCTGTGCCTTTGTACGTTCTTCTGCCCAGGCAAAATACCCGGGATGAACAACAACACCGGCATTAACGGTCGCCGCAACCGAGAAACACTGCCCGATCACCTCTACGCTTGCGCGGCGGATCGGTTCGAGAAGACTCGCGATATTGGTTCCGCGGCAGGGAGAGTGTATCGTGAAGCGTGCGGAGTAGTTCTCCAGCGGTTCGGTGTTTTCAAGGGCATGCAGTCCCTCATCCATCACCTCGATGAAATCTGTGATTGCAGCAATCCGTTCCAGAGCTGCAGGAAGCGGCTGGTCATGGAGACAGAACGTGGAGACCCCAAACATTATGAAAAGGTGCACAACGGAATACTTATACCCGTCGGATCGAGACATATCCTGTTTAAAAATGTGACGAAAAATACAAAATTGAATGATTTTTTTTATTTTTTAAGCTGCACTTCCACCTGAGGAAACGGGATCTCGATGCCTTCTGCAGCGAACCGTTCGGCAAGACTTGAATTGATCGCATTTTTCACTTCATCGGGCAGGTTGTATTTTTTTGCCCAGACATAGAGGATGAATTTTAATCCCGATTCACCGAACTCTAGGAAGAAAGCTTTCGGTGCCGGGTCATCGAGAAGGTACTCTGTCGTCTTTATCACATCATGGGCGGAGTCAAGCAGGATCTGATTGACTTTTGCGATATCACTCCCATATGCAACTGAAACAGGGATCTGGATGCGGAGTTACTGGTCTGGTTCCGCGAATTTGACAATCACGTTGGTGGTAATTTTGTTATTGGGTATGGTGACGATATGGTAGTCCAGCGTTTTAAGCCGGGTGCTACGGGGACCCACATTGATGACATCCCCGTAATACTGGTCGACCTTAATCCGGTCCCCGACCTTGAATGGTTTATCGACGGTGATAATTGCGCCGCCAAAGAAATTGGAGATAATATCCTGTGCAGCAAGTGCAATGGCAAGACCGGCGATCCCGGCACCCGCAAGGAACGGGGTAATATCCACCTTGAATGTATAGAGGATCAGGATGATCGCGGCAAACCAGATTGCATATTTTGCCACGAGCTCGAGCAGCTCGATGAGCCGGTCATCCCAGTCCCCTTCAGACTTTTCCGTGATCGCGTGCCCGTAGATGATGATAACATCGTGAATAAATGCCGATATGACCTAGGTGCCGATGAGAATGTAAAAAGAGTTTACGAAACGGTCATCAAGGAGCCACTCGTACTGGGGTGGAACGATGCCGAAATACTTGAGGGCAATATATACTGAAACTGCTATAATGGCAACCTGGAGAGGTTTTCCGATCGCTGCAATGATGATATCATCCCATTGGGTTTCTGTCGTTTCTGCTTTTGATTTCAGCCAGCGGACGGTGAGGAGAGCGAGCATTGCAAGCAGGGCTCCAATAAGGATCGTCACTGCCGCATACACATATCCCATATCCATATACCTACAGCTTAAATCATGCAGCGGTAAATACCTATAGACGTTCATGACGGCAGGAACGGAGATTGCAGCGACGCTGCGGAGACTTGTTGATCGTGATCTGACTTTCATGCATATCTGCGGGACTCATGAGGCGGCAATAGCCCGGGCAGGTTTGCGCGCCGTCCTTCCTGAACGTCTTAAGATCGTGATGGGTCCCGGCTGCCCTGTCTGTATCACACCTCAGGGAGAAATTGATGCTGCACTGGAACTGGTGGAGAAAGGATGTATTGTCGCCACCTACGGGGATCTCCTCCGCGTTCCCGGAACGAAGGGGTCGCTTGAGTCAAGCGGCGGTGATGTCAGGGTTGTGCAGGGTGTCCATAAGGCAGTTGATATTGCACAAAAAACCAGCAAGGATGTAGTTTTTATCTCTGTGGGGTTTGAAACCACAGCACCGACCGTGGCAGCAACTATTCTCACCCGCCCTCCGGACAATTTCTCCATCCTCTCCTGCCATAGGATCGTCCCGCCGGCGATGAAGTGGCTCCTTGAACAGGGAGAGGCAAAACTTAACGGGTTTATGTTGCCCGGCCATGTCTGCACCGTCACAGGGTATGCAGATTACGAACAGTTCCCGGTGCCGCAGGTGGTCGCGGGGTTTGAACCTGAGGATATCCTGCTCGGGCTCGTCATGCTCGTGCGGCAGGTTCGTGAAGGCACGCACCGGGTGGACAATGCGTATCCCCGGGCAGTCACCCGCGAAGGTAATATGAAGGCGAAAAAATTAATGTTTGATGTTTTCGAACCATCGGATGTCGAGTGGCGCGGGTTCCCGGTCATTCCGAAATCAGGGCTCATACTAAAAAAGGAGTTCGAGCAGTATGATGCGCAAAAGAAATTCGGGATTGTATTCAAACATGTGGGCAAGCATTCTGCCTGTATCTGCGATAAAGTGCTCCGGGGCATCTCACAACCCTCGGACTGCAAATTGTTTGGCAAGATCTGTTCCCCACGGAGTCCGGTGGGTCCGTGCATGGTAAGCCATGAAGGTGCATGCAAGATCTGGCACCTTTACCACATTAGAAAAGGATGATACATTTTATCTGGTTTCATTCTCCCCTTCTGGCTGAAAGCTGGGTTTATTAATAAAACAGTTCCCGTTTTTGCGCGGGTAGTATCTGTCGTAAGTGCGCTACCGGAAGCAATCCTGCACGATTGCCCTGATCCGCTCAACGAGGCCGGGGATATTCCTGATATCCTGAATCTCATCCATGCCATCGATAAGAATCTCGCCTGATGGTCTAATCCCGAGATTTTTAAAAAATGCGCTGATAACTTTGGTGACACACGTAAAATGAGGTCTGCCCTTCCTTCCGGCGACTGACAGGGTGAGCCCTTTTTTTCCCTGTTCACCCTGCCCGGTGATACTCAGTTCTGCATGGTATGCCTGGCAGCGATCAATGAGGAGCTTCAAACCGCCCGGCACAGAGTTGGTATACACCGGACTGCAGATTACCAGTAATGATGCATTTCGGATTGTATCGATGACCTCCCCCATATCATCATCAAATGTGCAGGTCCCCGTATTGTAGCACTGGTAGCAACCAATGCAGGATTTGATATTGAGGTCGTGAGGATAAATGATCCGGGCCGTCTTGTTGTTTTCCTCCGCAACCGTTTTCACCCACCCTGCAAGGATGCTGCAGTTCCCGCCACCTCGGGGGCTGCCCTGAATAATTGCAATATCAGTCGGTGGAACCGATGATCGCTGTCTTTGTTGGATCTTGTGCGACAATAAAAATTTCTGGGTATCTTGTGATAGATCCGCTTCCCATTCATACGCTTTTTCCAATGCAATATGCTCTGCCCTGAGCGGGACGGTGGGCGAATACTCGTACGTATTCGTACAGAACCTCGCAACGGTTTGTTCACCATGATGTACCAGAACCACGAAGCGAATCATACCGGGATAGAAGCGGGATAAATCTTCTTTTTCAACCGAGATTGTGTAAACGCCATCCCTCGTGAGCATATCCCGGTGAAAAACCAGATCCATAAATCTCCTTAATATATGTTCCTTTTCTAAGGTCTTTATAATCATACTAGTTTGTCAGGAACAATAATCTGCCGGAGGTCATCATGCCCCACGTCGGCAATGATATTGTACCTGTATATCACGTTGAGGAATTATGGCTCGACGTCCTGATTTCTGTTCATCGTTCAAAGAACCGTACAGACGGGGTTCATGAAAAGAAATATGTTTTAATGGTAATTTTGTTATCTTTCTTATAGGGGTGGTTTGGATGTGTTCGGTTGGCGGTTCCTTGAATCTGGATATTGAGGAACTCATGTGGATAAAATACCAGTGCAATAATTGCGGCAAAGTCTATAAAAGCACAGGAAAAAAATCGGTCTGCCCCCAATGCAAATCTGACAATGTGGACCCGATATAAGATAAACCAAAATCCAGCTTTTATCTGAAGAGTGACGAAAAAACCGGGAATGTCGTGCGGGACGACCGGCATATCAGTCAGGACTTATCGAGAGATTTATTACCGTATGGAGTCTTATTGATATGAAACCGTTAGTCAGTATGTTGAGCGGGAGCGGATTGCAATTGGTCCACACCAAAAAAATCCGTACATCGGATCATTAACCGTTCCATAGACTAACTGACCTGCGGTATTCTCGCCCCGGTAGGGTAGTGGACATCCTAGAAGCCTCCGGAGCTTTTGACCCGGGTTCAAATCCCGGCCGGGGCGTCCTTGCATTCCTGATTTTTTTTAAAAAAATTATAATGATTGTTACGCACCGGTGTAAATCCCGAGTGTCTTTTTTACCATTAGCATCGCAATCCCGCTCCCAACTGCACGCGTTAAGAAGATGTAAAATAATCCCGGCGCTGAAACGAAATTCAGGCAGGCATGTCCGTTTCCTTGGATGGTATCGATGGAGGTCGATAGTCAGTCCGGTCACCTTGGCACAAGTGAGGGCATTGAACATTGGTGGGATTACATGTTATGCAACGCTGCGGCTCGACCCCGACGGTCCGGTTTTCGGATTATATCAATGGGCAGGCATCCCGTCCCTTATTACGGTGCCGGAACAATTCCTGTTGAGGGGGTCGTATCAATCAACCGACAACGTAACTGCCATAGCCCGGTTTCTGTGCATGCAACAAACGTGATTGTCAGCACTTTGAAATCCCGGACTGGTTTTTAATAGTTCCTTGCCGTCCCCAAGCTATTAATTTCAGATAACAAAATTCATTGCTCACCGCCTCCTTCACACGATATAAGGGACATTTGCCATGCTGTTTGAGCCAAGCGAAGAGATCTATAAAGACGCGCTCGCACTGCATGAAACACACCACGGCAAACTGGAGATCCGTTCAAAAGTCCCGCTGAAGACAAAAGTTGATCTCACCCGTGCCTACACACCAGGTGTCGCAGAAGTTTGCCGACAGATTGTAAAAGATAAAAACCTTGCCTATAAATACACATTAAAAGCGAATACGATTGCTATCATAACTGATGGTTCCGCGGTACTCGGATTCGGTAATATCGGCGGTTATGCAGCCATACCGGTTATGGAGGGTAAAGCGATCCTTTTTAAAGAATTTGCCGGTAT
>CAZVFG010000024.1:11936-19840 GCA_964626125.1 uncultured Methanoregula sp. | reverse complement strand
ATTGTCGGGATACCCTCCAAAAAGCGGCACTAACGGCAATGAGCAGGAGGAAGAAAATTGAGGAAGGGGGAGGAATCGTGATCCCAACCGGATAACCTGGATTGCCAAGCAAAAACCCAAAAATACCTGAAACACAAGAAAATAACACAATATAAAACCGGTGAGACTTGATGACACAATTCAATAAAAAGGCTGTCAAGCCCGTCCTTATCGCCGCAGTCCTCTTCACCCTTACATCTCAGCTCGTGATCATGTTCGAGTCTGCAGCAACGATGGACATCTACCTGATGCCGGAGTATTTCCCGGTCTGGAGCAAACTGATGATGCCGGACATGGGTCCGCCCCCGGCGACATTTTTCGCAATAAGCGTTCTTGTTTCGTTTGCACTTGCGCTCATCTATGCGGTGGTTTTCCAGATCGTGGCGCCCGGCATTCCGGGCGAGGGGATCACAAAGGGATTGTCATACGGCCTGATCCTCTTTTTTATATCGAGCGTCCCTTCACTCCTCGGCTTGTTTCTGCTCATCCACCTGCCCGCAAAATTTTTTATTGCAGGGACCGTATCAGCGCTGGCCAGTTCCCTCATGGGTGGCATCATCATCGCGTGGTCTGTGGAGAAATTCGGGGTGTGAATTCTCATCTCACCCCATTCCTGTATTTTATTGGCCCGCATGGGCAATCTCACAGATCGAAGGTCTTTTACCATGAGAATCGTAACCTACGTGGAATCATGAAATGTTGTGTATGCCCGGCGGAATTGTTGATGACAGAGCGACATACTATCCGGAATAACGACAGGATTTATGACAGTGCGTTGCCATTTTTGGATGGAACAAATTAATGCCGTTCATTGATATCGATTCTGTTGCCGGGCTCTCCAATAAAGAAGCGCAGGAAAAACTCCGGCTTGAGGGCTATAATGAACTCCCCTCTCAGAAAAAACGAAGCATTTTCTGGATTATTTTTGAAGTGATCCACGAACCGATGTTCCTCCTGCTTGTCGCAAGCGGCCTGATCTATTTCGTTCTCGGGGATTTTTCCGAGGGTATGATGCTGATGAGTTTTGTGCTCGTCATCATCGCGATCACCGTTTACCAGGAGCAGAAGACCGAACGGGCACTGGAGGCGCTGCGGAACCTCTCCAGCCCGCGGGCGCTGGTAATCCGGGAGGGCGAACAGAGACGGATTCCCGGCCGTGAGGTGGTAACCGCTGACATGCTCGTCCTCTCCGAGGGCGATCGTGTCCCGGCCGATGGTGTTGTGCTCTCGTCCAATAATGTGTCGGTCGATGAGTCGCTCCTGACCGGGGAATCAGTGCCGGTCCGTAAAATACCATGGAAAGAAGGGATGCAGGCTGATCGCGCCGGCGGCGATGACCAGCCCTTTGTCTACTCCGGCACACTTGTCGTCCAGGGGCAGGGCCTGGTTGAGGTCAGGTCTACCGGCATGAAGACCGAGATGGGGAAGATCGGGGCAGTCCTGCAAACGGTAGAGCGCGGTGAGACCCGGCTGAAAACGGAGATCGCACGGATTGTCCGGACGATTGCGCTGGTCGGGCTCTCTTTGTGTGCCATCATTGTGGTCGTTTATGGGCTCACGCGTTTCAACTGGATTGAGGGATTTTTGGCAGGGATTACCCTCGCGATGGCAATTCTTCCCGAAGAATTTCCCGTCGTCCTGACGGTATTCCTTGCCCTTGGTGCGTGGAGGATTTCGCAAAAGAACGTGCTCACGCGGCAGGTTCCGGCGATAGAGACGCTCGGTTCAGCAACGGTCCTCTGCGTGGATAAGACCGGCACCCTCACCCAGAACAGGATGTCGGTGAAAAAATTTTTTGCGCTTGGACAGATGTGCGAATACGATGCCACAGGGACAAATTCTGTCCCGGACATCTGCCACGAGATTGCCGAGTTCAGCATTCTTGCCTGTAAAAAAGACCCGTTTGACCCTATGGAAAAAGCGCTCTTCCGGCTTTCATCAGGAGATTTTGGAAAAACCGAGCATATCCATACCAACTGGCAGCTCGTTCTGGAATACCCCCTTTCACCGGATCTCCTTGCGATGTCCAATGTATGGAGATCCCCTGATGGCACTGAATATATTATTGCTGCAAAAGGGGCGCCGGAAGCAATTGCCGACCTTTGTCATTTTGACGCAGGGACGCTGAAGGAACTTGGATTCCATATTAACACCATGGCAGCAGAAGGGCTTCGTGTCCTGGGCATTGCCAAAGCCTCGTTCACAAAGACTGAACTTCCCGGTGAACAACATGATTTCTCCTTTCAATTTCTGGGACTGGTGGGATTTTCTGACCCCGTCCGTCCGCAGGTGGATGAAGCGCTCCGTGAATGTTACTCGGCGGGCATCAGGGTGATCATGATCACCGGGGACTATCCCCTGACGGCACAGAATATTGCCCGACAGATCGGTTTATCCAATGCTGATCACTGCATCACGGGTGCCGAACTCGAGAAAATGGACGACAAGGAACTGGGGCAGCGGATCGGCACTGTCACCATCTTTGCACGGGTTCTCCCTGAACAGAAGCTCAGGATTGTGGAAGCCCTGAAAGCAAACGGTGAAGTTGTTGCGATGACCGGTGACGGGGTAAACGATGCCCCGGCACTGAAGTCTGCGGACATCGGCATTGCAATGGGTGAACGGGGGACCGATGTCGCACGGGAGTCATCGTCGCTTGTCCTTCTCGATGACAATTTCACTTCCATCGTGTCTGCGGTGAGAATGGGGAGGAGAATTTTTGATAATTTAAAAAAGGCAATCGCGTATATTTTCTCCATTCATGTGCCGATTGCCGGTATGTCGCTCATCCCGGTGCTGTTCAACCTCCCGCTTGTCCTGCTCCCGGTGCATATTGTCTTTCTTGAACTGATCATCGACCCTGCGTGTTCGATCGTATTCGAATCGGAGAAAGAAGAGCAGGATGTCATGAAGCGCCCGCCCCGCAAAACGGATGAAGGGCTGTTTAGACGGCGGACCCTTGCCCTCAGTCTTGTCCAGGGAGCGGTTGTGCTGGGCGTCGTCCTGATCATCTATATCAGTGCACTTGCACGGGGGCTGGGTGAGACAGAAGCAAGGACCCTGACATTCACGACAATCGTGATCGCGAACCTCGGGTTGATCCTGACAAACCGGTCATGGTCGGAGACCATTATTACCACATTGCGTTCACCGAATAAGGCGCTCCGCTGGGTCTTTGCCGGGACGCTCTGTTGCCTGCTCCTGGTCCTGTATATCCCGACACTTCAGTCTCTCTTCAGGTTCGGCCCCGTTCCCCTCCTTGATCTCGTGGCATGTACCGGTGCCGGTGTGCTCAGCATCATCTGGTTTGAGCTGTTCAAGTACTGGAGCAAAGAAAAGGATGTGTCATGAGCCGGGAGTACGGCAAATCAACCGATGTTCACTGCACCGGATGCAATTGGCAAGCCGAAGTACCGTTTTTAGGAATAATGATACTTTTTTTCCACGAATTCATTTATCGCTTATCGTGTCCCATATAACCGGAAATGGATCCGTTCTTACTCCTCGTTGATCTCGTTATCCACTTCGACAAATACCTGCCCGGCATTATCGAAACCTACGGGTTCTGGACGTACCTGATCCTGTTTGCGATCATCTTCTGTGAGACCGGGCTCGTCGTGATGCCCTATCTGCCCGGCGACTCGCTCCTCTTTGTTGCCGGGGCGCTCGCGGGGAGCGGCTACCTCACTATCGAAGTGTTAATGGTATCGCTCATCATCGCCGCGGTGCTCGGTGATATCGTAAACTACTGGATCGGGCACACGTTTGGGATGAAGGTGCTGGAGAGAAAATACTGTATGATCCGCCGCGATCACATTGACAGGACCGAGGAATTCTTCACACGGCATGGGGGAATGACGATCGTGATCGCACGCTTCGTGCCTTTTATCCGCACGTTCGCGCCCTTCCTTGCCGGAGTCGGGATGATGAGCTACCGCTGGTTCATCACCTACAACGTGATTGGCGGTGCGCTCTGGATCCTCGTGTTTGTGCTTGCCGGGTACTTCTTTGGCAGCATTCCGGTTGTCCAGCAGAATTTCAATTACGTGATTTATGCGATCATTGTGCTCTCGCTCCTTGCCGTCGGGTCGGTGGTGATCGGGGTCTTCCGGTCCGTGCGTCCGTGTCCTGTCGAGCAACCGGAGAGTTCGGATAAGAGTGAGTGATCCAGCACTCAGGGATTATGGATGGAAAACACAAAACCGCATTTACTGTACACCGCGTATCGACCCTGGGGACAAATAACCTCCCGGTGTCCTGCAGGCTCCCTGGAGATTGACGGGATTTTGCTGGTATAACAGGTTATAATTCAGGAAACTGCATAGGTTATCTACCGGTCAGAAACGTTTTGCTCAATGGGGGGATTTGGGAATAATGCTGCCATTTGATGAGATTGTGAACCTGGCGGGTGATTCCGGCCTGCTGTCATCGCAGGTCGCTCTATTCCGCACGAGGTTTGGCACGAATGCAATGACCCCGCCGGTGCGGGAACCGATCTGGAAACAATACCTGAAGAATTTTGATAACCCGATCATCAGGATCCTGATCATCGCCGTCGTCATATCAGCCATCGTCGCCATCATCCAGGGAGGCGGTTTTCTTGAGACGGCCGGGATCATCAGTGCGATCCTCCTGGCGACCGGCATCTCGTTTTTCAATGAATACCGGAGCAGCAGGGAATTTGACATCCTGAACGCACACCGGGACGAGATGGCGATTAAAGTAATCCGGGACGGATCCCCCTCATCCATCCCGTCCCGGGATATCGTTGTTGGCGATCTCATCCTCATTGAAGCAGGCGACGCGGTGCCGGCAGATGGCTGGATCTCATCATCTGATGCCCTTTTTACCGATGATTCCGCTTTTACCGGGGAGAGCGAACCAGTGCAAAAAGACGTTCAGGCAGGCGTCCTGAAAGGAACATTTGTCACCGCCGGGAAAGGGCGGATGATCGCTGCAGCGGTGGGCGACTCTGCAGAGATGGGCGTGATTGCTGCTTCACTGGGGATCGACCATGCCACCAAGACGCCACTCGAACACAAACTGGAGGAACTCGCACACCTCATCAGCAAATTCGGGTACAGCATGGCGGCGCTCATCTCGGGTGCCCTGCTTGTCCGGGGTATCATCCTTGGCGAACTGACCGGTTTTGACCTGTCTACTGCAAACCATATCCTCAACTATATCATGGTCGCTGTGGTAATTATCGTCGTTGCCGTGCCGGAAGGTCTTCCGATGAGCGTCACGCTCTCGCTGTCACTTGCCATGCGCAAGATGACCCGGGCGAACTGTCTTGTCAGACGGCTGATCGCCTGCGAGACGATCGGCTCGGCGACCACGGTCTGCACTGACAAGACCGGCACGCTCACAAAAAACCAGATGGTGGTCGTCGCGTCACCGGCCGGTGATCCCGCCCGCCCGGGGAGCCCCCCACAGAACCCGGCGGAGTGGATCGCCCTCAACGCTGCTGTAAATGGTACCGCACATCTCGAGGAGAGGGGTGGCAGGATTATCGTAATCGGGAACTCGACCGAAGGTGCACTGCTCCGCTGGCTCCGGGACCACTCGCTCGATTATATGCAGATACGGGCAGAAACAACGGTGGCCCGGCAATACCTCTTCGATGGTAACCGGAAGCGGATGTCAACCGTCGTTCGCATCGGGGGCATACCTTTTCTTCTCGTCAAGGGGGCTCCTGAGATCCTGTCCGGGCTCTGTAGTCAGCACCCGGATCTTGCGGGTGTCAGCGAACTTGCATCACAGGCCATGAGGACCCTTGCGTTTGCCCATAAGAAGATCGTGGACGGTGACGACAGCGAATCGGGGCTTGTCTGGGATGGCTACGTCGGCATACGCGACCCCCTCCGTGATAATATCAGGGAGTCGGTGACACGCTGCCAGAACGCCGGCATCAGGGTCCGGATGGTCACCGGTGACAATCCTGATACGGCAAAAGCCATAGCAAAAGAGTCCGGGATTCATAAAAACGGCACAGTAATGACCGGCAGAGAGTTCCGCTCGCTTTCGGAAGCGGCCCGGGCTGATGCGGTGCAGGACCTTGATGTGATGGCCCGGGCTGAACCGATGGACAAACTGCTTCTTGTACAGGCGCTCCAGAAGAACGGGGCTGTCGTCGCGGTAACCGGTGACGGGACGAATGACGCCCCTGCCCTCAAACACGCGGACGTAGGGCTTGCGATGGGGATTGCAGGGACAGAAGTGGCACGGGAGGCAAGCGATATCATCCTGCTCGATGATTCCTTTTCCTCGATCACAAATGCCGTCTGGTGGGGGAGGTCACTCTACGAAAACATCCAGCGGTTCCTGCTCTTCCAGGTCACGATCAACTTCTGTGCCTGCATCCTTACCTTCATCGCACCGCTGCTGGGCTATCCGGAGCCGTTTACGATCCTCCAGATCCTCTGGATCAACCTGGTCATGGATACGCTTGCGGCATTCGCGCTCTGTTCGGAAGCCCCTCATGCCGGGCTGATGAACCGCTCCCCGGTCTCGCGGGATGAGCGCATCATCACCCCGTTTATGTGGGCGTCAATTATCGTTACGGGAGTATTTTTCATCATCACCGGACTTTTCCAGATGTCAACCGGGTTTTTAGGAGGGACAACTCCTGCAGAAGTCAGTACCGTGTTTTTTGCTGCGTTTGTCATTGCCCAGGTCTGGAACGGTATCAACTGCCGGGCGATGGACGGGACCATGCCGCCCTTTTTCCAGGGCAACCCGACGTTTTTTGTCGTCATGGGGATGATTGTCGCTACCCAGGTCCTGATCGTACAGTACGGCGGAGTGTTGTTTAACACGGTTCCACTGTCTATCGAGCAGTGGACAAGAATTTTTTTGATGTCGGCATCGGTGCTTGTTGTCGGGTTCGTGCTCCGTGTCGCATTCCGCGGATTCAAAGCAGGTCCTGCCCCGTTGCCTGCATGACATGCAATCAGGTGAGTAATGATCCGTTATCTGGAACAGTACACAGTTATACCACACCGCCATTATCCCATGATGAGCGGGTGGCGGTGATGCGGCATGAGTGACATAAACCTTGACATCTTTGATACGATGAACGATTCGGAAAAACACCAGTATCTTGAATTTCTTCTCTGGCATTACCGCGTGGTCGATGCTTTCTGGTACATCTATGTGTCAGAAAAATGCGGGAGTGCTGCTGCCGATACATTCAACGAGCAGGTATGGGGGCGGGTCGCTTCCATGGCAGCAAAAAAGATCATTGAACGCTTCCACATTACGGAGAAGGGGCTTGTGGGCTTTGTAAAAACGCTGCGCCACTATCCCTGGACCATGCTTGTGGATTACCGGATCGATGAACTTGAAAACGAGGTGATCATCACCGTGCCTTCCTGTCCAACACAGGAGGCACGGTTGCGGCGGGGCGATGGGGAATATCACTGCAAAGAGATGCACCGGGCGGAATTTACGAGTTTTGCAAAGGTGATCGATGATCGGATCTGTGTTGAATGCATCTTTGCACCTCCCGATCCGCATCCTCATGATATGTTCTGTAGATGGCGGTTTTACCTGAATTCATGACGCTTAACGACATAGTGTCGTGCAATGACTGATACGCAGGGATGATGAGGGATTTCCGGTTTCGCCATTTTTCTGGTAATGTACGCCATTGTCAACGGGGTGGTATTCCTCCTGTTCGCGCATGACAAAAAAAAGGCGCAGGGTACGGCATGGAGGACACCGGAGAATATATTGTTGCTTTTTGCATTCTTCGGTCCTTTTGGAGCCTATGGCGCAATGAAAATATTCCGGCATAAGACACAGAAGGTAAAATTTTATCTCGTACCTGTTTTTCTCGTGATACACATGGGATTGATCATTGA
>CAZVFG010000024.1:6297-11836 GCA_964626125.1 uncultured Methanoregula sp. | reverse complement strand
GGGGCGGCAAACACGCAGGTACCGATCAGACCCTAAATTCTGGGCAGGTAAGCGAGCCCGAGGATTATTATTGCTCCACTGATAAAGACCGGAAGCGACATAAATTGCCATTCATCCAGGAATTGCCTGAAAACGATATTTACTACTGCCAGCAATAGCCCGAGTCCGGCCCCGACCATGATGGCAGTGATTTTTTGCTTTCCGGTAGGCCTTGGGGTATAGATCCACTCTTTCATTTCTCTCTTTTTACCTTCGCGTGTATGGTCTTAAAACCCCCTGTTCGTCCTATCAGGTTCATAAAAGACACGAATTCGCGTTGGGATATTTTTTAAAAGATACAGTGCATGCAAGACCACGCTTTAATACAGGGCTCTGCAATAATTTCATGAATGCGAACTACCAGGCACCACTATTTTCTTGACCTTGCACTGCGGTGTGCCCACCAGGGCACCTGCCTGCGGCGCAATTTTGGCGCCATTATTGTCGATGAGTACAATACGATCGTTTCCACCGGGTATACCGGTGCCCCGCGCAAGCAGATGGACTGCACGGAACTGAAAACCTGCTGGAGAAAGGAGCATAATATACCGTCGGGTTCAAACTATGAGCGGTGCCGGAGCGTTCATGCGGAGATGAATGCGCTCATCCAGGCGGGCAAGCAGGCGCGGGGGTGCACGCTCTATCTTGCGGGATTTGATGTCGAAACCGATGAGCTGACCCAGATCTGGCCCTGTTTCCTGTGTTCGAAAATGATCGTGAACGCCGGTGTAACAAATGTCATCATGCGGACGGCAAAGGATGCGTACCGCGAGATGGATCCGATGGTGCTGTACCAGATGCGGAGCCGCGAATCTCTCGGCGAGGATGCAAAATAACAACGTCCCAAGACCCCTTCAGCCCATTCTTCCTACCATTTTCTTCTCTCTTTTTTGCAGTAATCCATACCTATATCTTTTCAAGTGCGATATGGGTTCTCATGCCACAGCAGCACCCCATGCCATACCTTCTGTTGGTAATACTCTCCATGCCCGCACTCTGGTTGTTCTATGTCGGTTTGACTGGTGCAGTCCAGGTGATCCCCCTTCTGGCAGCGGTTGTCTGGTTCATTGGTGCGGCTATAATCGCCGCATCGATCAGGATCGCCGACCAGTGGGAACGGGCAGTGGTGTTACGCCTCGGGAAATTTACCGAACTGAAAGGGCCCGGATTGTTTTTTATCATACCCGTTGCCGAGAAGATCGCATACTGGATCGATAACCGGGTCATCACCACCTCCTTTAAAGCCGAAAAGACCCTGACGAAGGACACCGTGCCGGTAGATGTCGAGGCGGTGCTCTTCTGGAAAGTACTCGATCCCCGGAAAGCAGCGCTGGAAGTCGAGGACTACCGGTCCGCGATCAGCTGGGCATCGCAGACCGCCCTCCGTGAGGTCATCGGCAAGTCGTTTCTGTCCGATATGCTGGAAGGGCGGGAAAAAATCGATATCGAACTCCAGAAGATCATCGATAAACGGACGATCGAATGGGGCGTCCATGTCAGTTCAGTTGAAATCCGTGATGTGCTGATCCCAGGCGAGCTACAGGACGCAATGTCCATGCAGGCGCAGGCGGAGCGCGAACGGCAGGCACGGGTGATCCTCGGGGATTCGGAGCGTCAGGTTGCGTCAAAGTTTGAGGAGGCGGCAAAGACCTACCAGAACAATCCTATCGCCCTGCATTTGAGGGCGATGAACATGCTCTATGAAGGACTGAAGCAAAACGCGACCATTGTCATCGTCCCATCCACCGTTCTAAATACCATGACCCTTGGGGACATGACCGGCACCGTGTCGCTGGCAAAGATCCTTTCAGAACCCACATCAGGAAAAAAACCGGACGAGAGCGTCCAAAGCAAAGAAGAGGAGGTTTTAAAGCTCCCTAAAAAGACGGTTCCCTCCCGGGAAGGAGGCGCACTGTAATCCAGGCAGGGTGGTTGACCAGGCCAGCGGATTTTAGTTCAACTCCGCCATGCTTATTTTCTATCATCCGGGCATCTATTGCTGTGCTTCCATGGTGAAGAAAAACTCCCAATCCTGTTCTGGCATTCCGCCTCGCCCTGCAGTATATCCAGGTACAGGGGGAATATCTCCCACCCGGGCCTGGGTATTCCTTTGCAGTCAGACCTTCCTGATCTCATTGTAGAGCGAGACGAGCGAGAGGCTGATCAGGTTCAGGGTTGTTGCGGCATACCACAGATAGGATTCGGTTTGTGTGAGATGCATGATCCATCCCGACCAGAGCATGAAACAGATAATCACAAAGGATATCAGGGTGTCAATCGCGAGAAAGACCATCGGCAGGTGGAAGATCCGCCCGGCCTGTGCAATCGTGCAATATTCAAACCGACCGGGCTGGTGGAGAAGGTCGAGGAGTACCCGCCCGGTATTCATCAGGAGGTCAAGCCCTGCCCATGCGATGATGAACCAGCCAAAGAGCGTAAGGGAAATTCCCGCCATGGAACCGACACGGACCGCGGTTACTCCGAAAAGCACCTTGTAGATACAGAAGGGAATACCGATGGTAAGGGAGAGGAAAAAGGGACGGATAAAAAATTTCTGGATCCTGTCAGACTCCCGCTCGCATCTGCCCCGTTCGTTGTTGCTGGTGCCCGCAGCCATGATACCGGAAAAATCCCTGATCAACGATAGCCGGCGTTACTATATCAATCGACCGGAGCTCCGGAATTTCCCACCCACCCCGCACCATGGAATTGATTTAACAATGGGAAACAAAACAATGATCATGTCACCCAGACGGACACCCACATCCGGGCGACGCCCCGCTGATCCACGGCCCGGTTCCCGGTCCAGTCAGGACAGAACGCGGGATCGGGAGGATGACCGCCACCATCCCTTTGACCATCCCCACCCCCGTCCCAGGCACCATCCCCAGAAAAAACCAATGCTCCCCAAAAGACACACACCCCACCCGGAGCCGGTGAGCCCCAACCAGGACCCGGGACCTTTTGCAGACCGGCCACGACCAGGGAAGATCTCCAAAAAAGTACCCCGGACCGGGTCAAAACCCTGACCCGTCAATTTCTTATCTTTTTTAATTTCGGCTCTGCAGAGATCCCTCATCTCACATCATTACCAGAGAGCCATGATAAATCAGTTTTCGACGGATATCACAAGGGGGGTGTCACCCGTACCCGGCGGGTAGGGGTGACTGGAGAAAATTGTCAATAGACAATTTTCGACTTTGCCGTAGTGGCGGGTAATATCAGCTCGAAGATATCCTAGTGGATATCTTCTCCAGTTTGCCCTTCCCTGCGGGAACAGCAGAAATATCGAAGATTTTTTTCAAATCTTCTTGAGTTTACCCTTCCCTGCGGGAACGGTAAACAAATCGAAACTATTTTTTATAGTTTCTCCACTCAATCCTCGCTTATAGCGACGATTGATTCCCCCAAGAACGTTATGAAAAACGATGATTTCCACAGAGCCTTAATTTCTTATCTTATTTTGGGGGGGAGCCCCCATTATATCACGAGCACATGCAATGCCTTTTCGACAAGGGGATTTGGGTTATTTTATCGTGATTAGAGAGTAACGTGGAGGTCAACCGTACCCTTTGGCTTCGTTGTGGTGCTCCGTTTAACCAGTGAACCGTCTTTATAAACCGCGACTGCAAGCTCATCTCCTGACCCTTCCTGCTTCTGGACTTCTACATCCACAATGCCGTCACGTGCCGGTATTTGATAGAACTGATCTCCGGAGGTATTTACCTCTTTCAGACCCCCTTTCGAACCTACAACCCCGATAAACGTGCCGGGATACGTGATGCGTACCCATACACCGGATTGAGGGATGAGCAGTTGCGGTGGAGGAGAGGGCAGGAGGGTCACTTCCGGGACCGGTACTTGCTGGATTACCGGAGTGGGGGTCGGACCGGGGCCCGATGGTGCTTTCGAAGTGACTGAGAGATTGGTCGCAGGTCCCAAAGGCTCCGATGGTTTTCCCTTCAGGAATTGTGAATAGATCAACGCTCCCCCGGCAACCGCAACGATGATGATGATGATTGCCGTGATTGCATTGAATTTTAACCGTCCTTGAGGATCTGCAGGAGGTTGAGACCTGGCATTGTATGCCGAATATCTGGGAGTCCATTCCTGTGCTGGTGGATGATTGGCAGGTTTTGCCACTGACAAATCACCAGGCTCCGTTGTTAACCGGGCACCGGGTTGTGCTCCGGTCACCTGAACGGAAGGAGACATAATGGTCTGGGATGCCTGCACCAGTGAAGGGGAGATGCGCTCCTTGAGTTTTGCCACCAATTGGTCACGTTCCCACCTTTTTTCTATACCCGGCCGCCGGAAAAATATCAAATCGACCGTTTTTATGTCACCGGAAGGGGGATTGATGGAGAGTGTGATGGTCGGCTCATGGAAGGCATTCTCTCCTGCCATAACGGAACCGATGGTCTCAAACAGGATATCCTCATGCCGGACCTGGTCTTTCCCGCTTTCAACGAGGATAAGGCGTTTGCTCGTAAGGATTACTTCGATTCTTACGCCACTGGCAATAATATCCTGTAACGTCAGAATAATTGATTCATCGCTACCCAGATACGGAGTGTCCATAATACCTCATTGGTTTTGTACAGGTGTGTTACTCACAGCAATAATAATTTATAGGGATATGAGTTTTTTTATATCCGGCGACTCTCATTCTTCTCTCCCATACCTTCTTACCTACACCTTACACTCATCTGTTATAGCGAACGTGCGGAACATTAGTCCGGCATCATTTCGCACACCTGTTATTTCTGACAGACGAGGCAACCATGCAAAAGTATCGGCAGAATGTCCATGAGCCATCGTATTTCACCACCGAAGATCAGGTGAAGTTCCTGCAGGTGCCTACCCGGTGGCGCCAGATCACCGATGTTCCTGAATACCAGTTTGATGATATAAGGGATGATGATATCGTGATTGATATCGGGGCAAACGTCGGTGCTTTTGCTATCCGGGCTGCACGGCGCTCGCGGCATGTGGTTGCCGTGGAACCGCTGACCTGCGATATTTTGCAGGAGAATGTCCGGCTCAATGGCGTGGAAATCCGTGTTGTTTGCGTGGCGCTTGGTGGCGGGACTCCCGCGGAGGTCCGGTGGGACGACCGTACAGTGACTGTACCAACAGTCCCGTTGCGGGAGATAATTGCGATTGCGGGCGGCTGCGATTTCCTGAAATGCGACTGTGAGGGAGCGGAGTGGCAGATTGATCCACTGGATCTTGCAGGTATACGGCGGATTGAGATGGAACTGCACCTGCCTCCGATCTGCGGTCATACGGACCCGGCCCTGCTTGAATATATCAGCCAATATTATGAGTTTACGATTGACCGGATACCATGCCACGGACCGCTGGGCCTCATGGGCTACCTGCATGCCCGGAGAAGAAATCTCGATAGTAAAAATTAGTTCCGTATTGGTGCAGACCACGACAGAACAAACCATAACATCTGAACAGATGATACCGGGAGATGCGACCCTGTTTCCCT
>CAZVFG010000024.1:0-6197 GCA_964626125.1 uncultured Methanoregula sp. | reverse complement strand
TATCCTGACGTTGATTTTCGGCCTCCTCCTGCTCATCAGTCCATTCATCGCGGTTGTGTTGCTCCCCTTCATTGCGGGCGGCTTTGCGATTGTTGCAGGTATCGCACCCATTCTCGTGTCATCTACGGTAAAAAAGGCACAGGCTGCCCCGGCAGAGTAGCACCATTCCCCTTTTTTTTACCGGTCCTTTCAGGTTCAAAGGGATTATCCGAGCAGCCTGACAACAGTACTGCAATTCATGGACCTTTTCGTTCCTGTTCTCATCGGCATTGGCCTGTCGATGGACTGTTTTGCCGTTTCGCTTGCCATCGGGACAACCACAAAAGTAAAACTCCTGAATGCAGCCGTTATCACCGCACTCTGTTTTGGGGTATTCCAGACCGGCATGACCCTGCTTGGGTGGGGCGCCGGGACACATCTGGCAGACCTGATCGCGGGGTATGACCACTGGGTCGCATTCCTCCTCTTAGCGTTCATTGGTCTGAAGATGGTTGTTGAGGGGTTCGGGGACGAGGATGATCAAGAGTCAGTCAATGTAACGCATCTGGTTCCTCTCATCGTCCTGTCTGTTGCGACCAGCATCGATGCACTTGCCGTAGGGGTGTCGTTTGCATTCATGCAGGTTGACATCCTCATGCCAGCGCTCATCATCGGCATCGTCGCATTCGTCGTATCGTTCGCCGGTGTAATGTCGGGCACGCATTTGGCGTCGATTCTGGGTAAAAAGGGTGAGATCATCGGGGGCCTTATTCTGATCATGATTGGACTGAAGGTCCTTCTTGAACATCTTCTTGCCGGATAATCCTTACGTACCGCAATGTAACGCGGTGCATCCAGGGATTAACAATCGAGGGCAAAAACATCATGGCGGGAGGAGTCCGGGTGTGGTGTCACCCATGCACTACAAAACTCCGTGCGTACTTCTCCAAGTTCTGCTACCGGTCATCCTGCAACGGGGTGAAACTTAGGGGAGTTCTCCCCGTCTTTGGGATAATAAACACATCTTTTTCTTCAGTGGAGAGTTACGGGAAGTCCGGAAATACCTAAGGCTAATGCTCGCGGGTTGTTCACCCGGCAATAAGCGGCAGATGATGCAAATCTTCCTACCCGGGGCTCCTCTCTTGATAAAACCCGTACCATCGCAACCATGATCATTGAAATGTCCGAACCAGGGCACCATGAAAATGTTTTATGGTGGCCTGTCACATTGTAAAAATCCCCGATTGAAAAAAGGATTATATCATCGGTCAGGATGGATAATTGATATATCAACACCAGTCAGATTGCCAAGGAGTATTTCCCGTGTAAGAAGGTATCTGAACGTATGGATAATATTCTCGATCTCTTCCTGGCACTCAGATGAAGATACGTAATACCAGATCACCGTTGCGTATCCCTTCTCATTGGCGCTTGTCTTTTTTACAACATAGGCAACCGCAGTCCCCTCCCCTTTTGATTCGAACCTGTTGAACGTAATCCCGTTGATCGTTTCAACTGACTCAACAGGAGTTGGAATCCAGTTCTGACGATAATCATTCCGGTAATCCTGGTCCTGATTTCTGGTTATTGCATAGGTCATGATCGTAATTCGTGTTCTGTTGATCCGTCCCGCGATACCCGTTTGATTGTACAAGGGTTCTTCAACCCCCAGATGTGTATAAAAATAAAAACCTTCCCACGTACCATAGCCCCTTTCCCAGACGGTGGTTGCATTCCAGTCTTCAGGAACTTTGAGAGTAAACAACAATTCGCTGTAGGTGAGGGGTTTTATTAACGGCTTTAGTATACAATTCGGTTGAACACCAGTCTGTTGAACATCAGCGATGGCATCTGTGGTATTGACCGCAGGTTGGGGTATTGCAGATTCTATGATATTTGCGGGCGTTTCTATTGGCGTTATGACTGCCTGGCCGGGAAATAACAAAGGATATTCACTAAGTACCATCAAAAAAAGTAAAATCAGGGATAAAAATGTTTTATCCGTCTTCACATACGATATATTATTATATCATCTCAATAAACTTTTCTCGGAGAATAAAAAGACGTCGTCAAGCCAGGACTTCTGAATCAATCCGATGGCAGGCAATGATCCGGGGCCAGGTGATGCCAGTTTTTGTCCCGATTTATATAGGCAGAGGCATTTACTTCTGTGTTCATGGCAATGATGACGCCAGATAGTGGCTGTCGGTTAAATCATCTCTTCTGGGTAAAGTCTCAATCGTGTACCGTATCGTGTGCTCCGACAGTATCATGTGATGTGGAATCGGATGTGGGGTGGGGCCGATTATCTGCATGCCATCGCCAAAAAATAATACCGGTTATCAGGGGATTGGCATTTATCGGGTTTCACGTCCCATGATGATGGGGTTTTTTTGTACTATCACCTTATCCTGACGGACGAATGCAACCTCTGCTGCACCTATTGTCGGGCAAAATTGTTTGAAGACAGCGATCCGGATGATGGGTGTTGTGTCGAGATCGATGAAAACCTTCCGGTCGATCTGGATTACGACCTTGACACACTCCATAAGTTTTTAGGGGAGGACCCCGATCCGACGCTCACATTCTACGGCGGGGAACCCCTGTTGAAGATTGATCTGATCCGAAGGATCATGGACCATGCGCCCGTGCAGCGGTTCATGATCCAGACCAACGGGTTGTTCCTCGACCGGCTTGAGCCCGGGTATGTAAACAGGTTCTCCACCATCCTTGTCTCCATTGATGGGCAAGAAGTACTCACCGATACCCATCGTGGGCATGGGACATACCGGAACGTGATGGAGAATATTCAAAAAGTCATCACCAATGGTTTTACCGGCGAACTTATCGCACGTATGACTGTTACTGAGGACACCGATATTGTCAATGCCGTTTCCTATATCGCGGATAACCCCGATTATTCCTTTTCTTCTATCCACTGGCAGCTGGACGCAAACTTTTCAAACGATTTCTCCCACCGCACTTTTGTATCATGGGTACATGAGCATTACAATCCCGGCATCCGTGCGTTGGTCAACATATGGGTGAAAAGGATGCATGAATGGGGCTGCGTACCCCGATGGTATCCGTTCCTTGACACGATGGGTGATCTCCTGAACGGGAGAACGAGCCTGCTGCGCTGTGGATCCGGGCATGCGAACTACAGCATCATGACTGACGGGCACATCACCCCCTGCCCTGTCATGATCGGTATGAAGCAATACTATCTCGGGCATATCAGCAGGACACGTCCCCTTGACCTTCCCCTGGTTTCTGTTGGCGGGGAATGCACAGCGTGCCATATTAAAAATTTTTGCGGCGGCAGGTGCCTTTACGCAAACATCGTGCACCCATGGAAAGAGCAGGAGCGCAGTCTTGTCTGTGGAACGGTGGAGAACCTGCATGCCGCACTTTCCGATGCTATTCCCCCCATCCGCACCCTGATCGATCAGGGTGCGATAAAGCTCAATGATTTTTCCTGTGAAAAGTTCAATGGTTGCGAGATTATCCCATGACCAGAACAGGGAGCAGGCACCATGGAGATGTATTTATACCCAGCGGTTCGATATATATTCGCAGCGTCAAACCTGCATGAGTAAAACAATGGAAAGAAAAGGTTTTGGCGGCCCGAGAAACTTCGGCCCCCGCGAGATGACAAAAACAGTCTGTTCAGACTGCGGCAAAGAGTGTGAAGTCCCCTTTAAGCCCACAGAGGGAAGACCCGTTTACTGTCGGGACTGCCTTCCGAAGCACCGGAAGCCCCGGTTCTAATCGCTCACAATCTCACACAAATTTCTCTAATTTTTATATTGATTCACAACTTCTGCAACGCTTTTTCAATAGAGAAGCGACCCCGCCCGAATTCTTCGCAGATGATTGCGATGATTGCCTTTTTTAAAAGCCCCCGTTTGCGCAGCACTGAATAACGGGATGCAAGCGCAGCACGTTCCTGCACCGTCCACGGCCGTCCCTGGTTCTTAATCCGCTTCACGACCGGAGTCCGCAGGGTATCGAGTAAATTGCCGGGCTTGACCTGCTTCAATTCCGGTATTTTTGAAAAAAACATCTGTTCTGAGATCTCAAACCCAACCACCCTGCGGTTGAGCCCGATTGCTGCCTTTGCCGTCGAAAAACCCCCAAGAAAGAAATCACAGACAAGGTCGCCCTCGTTGCTGCTGTACTGGAGCATCTTGGTGAGGAGCGAAACCGGCAATTCATTCTTGTTTTTCTGTTGCCCGGGCTTGTATTCACGGTTGATGAGCCAGACATCCTCGCGGTCGCTTGTATTAGGCGATCGTCCATCATCGTTTTTTTCAGAAAGGCCGTACCGGCATTCCAGGTTGAAAACCCGTCGCCCGCCCGGCTTTTCATAAAAGAGTATGTGATAGTGGGACGAGATGTACTTGCGACGGGTAAAGACCCCGAACCGGTACTTCCAGATGATATGATTAATTTCAACAAGCGAGGTCTGCTTCAGGGCGTGCAGGATATGATAGAGGTTCGTGTAGCCCGAGACTGCATAAAGCGACCCCCCCGGGCGCAGCACCCGTTCCGCCTCCCTGGTCCAGCATGCCGAAAAATCTGCATACTCATGCGCAGGAATCTCGACATACCCGGGGATCACACACCGTTCGTCCCGGTTATAGTGCTGGTGGAGGTTATCACCACGGATTCCGTACGGCGGATCCGTGATGATCAGGTCAACTGAATTATCCTGCAGGTGTTCCCGTGCACCGCTGATACAGTCTTCATTGTAAAAAAGGCAGCCGTGCACAATCACCGGTTTCATGGGATCCCTATATACCTCTCAGCGGACGGGAAAAAACACTTGCCGCTCAGTGATGGTTCTTCCGGATCTCTTCGCGGAACCGGTGGATGATATCGTAGACCATCATCCGGAACTCGATGCCGACTTCCTCCCATGATTTGATGCCATTGTCAGGTTGGGCCACGAGGGGCGTTCCAATGGTCGGATCAGGTGTTGCGAGTGTCTTTCCGTTGGATATGCCAGAGCGGAAAAGTCTCCGGATAATTTCGTAGTAGCCGGTGACAAGCACGAGTAAAAAGACCACCGGGACCACGACAAAGGAGAGGAACCAGAAGAACCGGTAGAGGTTGCTGCCGGTGATCTGGTCTACCCATTCAAAAATCCGGAGTATGAACGCAATGATGAAGACGCTGCCAATCGCCCGGATGATCGGGGCCGGGAGGTCGAGCGGGAACGGGAAGGCGGTGAAAAGGTCAGCGATAAACAGGATGATCCCGATAATGAGCAGCAGCCAGAAGTTGGCATTGAGGAGATCGACCATGGAGAGATAGGTGGGGTTCCCGATATAATACGAGAGGATGTTTGCGAGCACAAGGATAATTAAAAACGAGATGATCCCGATCATCCGTGTGACAAATACCCACCCGAGTGAACGCTCACCTGACCACTGCATGGTTCCCAATCCTTCATACCTATTGGTCAGCGGCATATAAAGCCCTCCCGCACGAGCACAATGCTTTTATATTTGATAGCGAGGGGCAGCGATCAGGTCAGGAGTAAATGGTATGGCCTCCTGACGGCGGGTGAACGGGGCAGATGAACGGTTCTATGCCCGCGATGGATTAGTGGCAGGATAAGAACAAAGAATTTTTAAAAAACCAGGATACCCGGCAAAAAAAGGTTATCTCTGTTTGCGGATCCAGATCATTGCCGCAAAGAAGAGAAGTGGGGGGACCACAATCAGTGAACCGGCACCTTCAGATGAGGAGCCCGGGGTCGCGCTCGTCTCGGGTGGAGCTTTCTGCATGGTAGATTTTACCGATATCATGGCAAATATCGAGAGCCCTCCGGGTGACGTGCCGGAAAATACCATGTTCTGTGTGCTGTCGAGACCAACAAACTGTGTTTCGAGTATCGAGGAGGTTCCCTCATCCGAAAACCTGGCAATTTTTGTGTTGGTAATGCCACCATGGTTCAGAACCCAGTCCGGTGAAACACTCATGGTGACAACTGCCTGCCCGACATCCTTTTTATCCTCAAGGTTGATCTTCTGCACTTCCATGGTATATGCCACCGACTCCAGCCGGTAACCTTTGTCCTGCAGTTCACCCTCGATCGCGGCCTGCACTTCCGGGGCCGGTGATTTTGAAAGGACCGCGGACACCGTGGCGTCCTGTGAAGGCATATTATGCAGGTCAGCCTTAAACGATGCAGATACGGTTCCTGTATC
>CAZVFG010000023.1:10364-20627 GCA_964626125.1 uncultured Methanoregula sp. | reverse complement strand
CTGGTCGAGTCCGGTCTTTATATTGCGTGCTGTTTTCATACATCACCAGCGATGACTGCTCATTTCGATGCGATGATTAAGTCGCAGTAGCCCGTTTTTTGCCTGGCCGGGCATCATGCCCGGATGCAGACCCCCCGTTATTCAGCAGGTCCTGGATAACGCCAACCGGGTCGACATTCCCCTTATCCCCTCTCCCGACCTTGGGCGACAGGATATCGATACAGGTCTGGTTGAACCATGCATCATCACCGTCTTCATAAACGCGTGCGATCGCCACGCTCGCCCTGAGGGTAGGGCTGAACTCACAGACGTCTGCCTCCCGGAGCTTCCTGACCAGCGTGACAATTCTTTTTGCTGTTGCATGCGACACACCGGATTTTGCCTGCGTGATGGCGATCTCGGTCTCTTCATCATAATGGGTCATGGGAAGGGTGATCATCCGGTCCATCAGTGCATCCTGAGACCTGAAGACGCCGGCATACTCTTCGGGGTTGCTCGTAAATATCGCAGAAAAATCCGGATGGACTTTGATATAGTTCCCATCCTCGGATGCGCTGGGCAGTTCGAGCATCCTCTCTTCAAGCACCGACAGGAAAATGTTGTTTGCTTCCGGGCGTGACCGGGTAAACTCGTTATAGATCAGGGTGAACCCGTGCTTGCATGCAGCCGTGAGCCGGTCATCCAGCCAGGTCTTGGTCATGGATTCATCCAGTTTATAGACCCGGGACACGAACCGGTCCACCACTTTTTTCTTCCGGTATCCGGACTGGCTGCCGACCAGTGACGATGTACTGAATTCCTCATCCCCGTTGATCAGCACCACCGGCCTGCCAAGAATATAGGCGATATGAAATGCAAGGGTGGTCTTCCCACACCCGGTAGGTCCGGAGAGATGAAGGGGAAACCCTTTTTTTAAATAGCGTAATCCCCGTTCCGTAATACTGTTGATAAACGGTGTCTCAACAAAATCGTCCTGGGGTTTTGGATTGATGACTGTTACAAGATCCATATCATGCACCGTTCTGGATGTCTTTTGCTCTACTCATCGGCTATGCTATACCATTTCCCGGGGAGTCATGCCCCCCGGGAAAGCCCGTTTGTTCGGCGTTTCTCTTAGCTCGGGAAGTAATACGTATCCTTTTTCCGGACGTCCCCGACTTTGAGGAGCTCCTTTGTGGGACGGATTAAGGTCCTCCATTCGACCCCGATCTTTTTGCCGGCTTTTGTAAGCGAGATCCCCTTTGGTGAGTTGTTGATTACCTTGAGGACTTTTTCTTTGAGACCGTGATCCGTGGATTGGTTAGAGTTCACTCTCTCTTTTCTGGGTGCTTTTGTTGCCTTGTGAACGGTTTTTATTTTGGGCCTGGCACCCGGATGCTCATGGCTCATATGGCTCTGCCATATCCCGTGTGCTTCAGATAAGTCTTCCTGGAAGGGAATACGCTGCCTGTCAAAATCGTCCATCAACTGCTGGACGTCCTGCACGATCCCATCGTTGTATGTTTTCAGCATCCGGGTCAGCTCGATGCCCCGGGCAACCCGCTCATCGGCAAACCCATGGACCATGTTGACGGCATCAAGCCGGATTCCTGTTACATCTTTTTTCAGCTGGGTGGTAAAATCTTCCAATGTATCCCCCATCTCGCGGGCCATTGACATCCGGTTTGCGGAGAACCCGCCCAGCATATCCTGGGTTTCGCGCCCCAGTGCCTTTCTTCCTTTCCTTAACGTCCGGCGCATATCGGCCGCGTTGTGCTTTCGTTCTGAAGCGAACGAATGTATCATATTCTGTGCGGCGGACCGGATTTCTCCGACGTCGTTGTTCAGTTCAGCAATCTCGGCGATCCTTTCTGTCCTCGAATGTTCAATATCGTCTACAATATCCTTCATTCCATCTGCTATTGACATAGGTTCCCACCTTTCATCTGTCGTTTATCCGACACACTCCATTCAGAATCGAAGTGATAAATACATGCCCGGAATTTCCATTTTATGTTTCAAAAAATGACAATAGCAAACCTGCTCATTGATGGACAAAAAAGCCACCGGTCTCCCCCTATTGTGCCGGGGCACTGCCACAACCAGGCACCGGGCCCTTGACATTCCCTGTTCCCGCAGGGTTTCCCCGATTCGTTTACCCAACCCGCGGCCACCCGTGCCGCCCTGCGTACCGTACACCAGTCCCCGAGGTCATGGAGTGGGCCCATCAGTAGTACAAAACCCGGTACTATCCGGATCAAAAAAATAAAAAATGGCTCTGTAGAAAACATCTACAACAATAACGTTCTTGGGGGAATTAATCATCGCTGGAAAGCGAGGATTGATTTGAGAAACCATATCAATGGTTTCGATTTATCTGCCGTTCCTGCAGGGAAGGGCAAACTGAAGAAGATGTCCATCAGGACATCTTCGATTTACATTGCCCCCGCCACTGCGGCACTTCGAAAATATTCAATAGAATATTTTCTGCAAGCGTTCCGCATTCCAAAATTATCCTTCGGATAATTTTCTTCGAGTCTGCCCTGTCTATTAGCCACGGCAGACATCCCCCTTTGCGATATCCGTCGAAAACCGGTTCATCATGGATCTCTGGTAATGCTGTGAGATCAGGGATTTCTACAGAGCCCCAAAAATATAAAAGTGATAGTATTATCGAATTTTCACGCGAGGGACGTGCATACTGGTCTGATTACCTTATTTTTTATTTTTTTGTTTGGATTTTACTAGTTATTTTACTAGTTTACTGGCGTAATTTGCTGGCGCAGTGAATTTTTTATTTTAATTTTTTGGAATACTGGAATAATGGATAGATACCATTATCCCGGGATTGTTCTCTTCGACGTACTTACGCTGCAATCTCTGCATGTTCCGTAAGCCCGACGGCCTCTGCATACTTCAGGAATGTCTCAACTGAAGCGATTACGACGCGGGCTTCGATGGTCAGTATTTCAATACCGACAAGTGAGACCCTAGCCCATGCGTCCACCACAATTCCCTTGTCCAGGATTCGGTCAATAACCTCGACTAAGCTCGAGGATGCATTCATTTTCTCAACCATGTTCTTTTCCTCCTTTATGGTTTGGGCTATTTTTGCCCGCAACTACGTTATTCCGTGTGCTGATATACATTCCCGGAATTTCCGATTCTTGTGTCAAATTTTGGAAGGATTTGCCCTCACGTCTTCAATGGCACAACAAAAAATAGGACGGCTGGATCCACCGTGAGGAGGATCTGGTCACCCCGGTGGACCCGGGGTGGGTTTAATTGACCCCGACAATCCCAACCACGATGTCAACGTATTTTTCTTTGAGTCCGTAGGTGCGTACGCCGTCGGAAGTTCGTGTTGCGTAAAGGATGCCAATCCGGGAGGCAATGGTGCCGACCATCGAAGCAATCGCCTGGAATGTAACTGCAAACTGTCTTTTGAGTTTTGCGACAAGTTCGGCGATCGTGAGTGATCCGGTTGTAACAAAAAGTCTGAGCACTTCGCGCCGGATCCCGGTCCTGTCCCGGGAAAGGTATGACCGTAACCGCCCCTCAACGACTCCCTTGTCAGGAATCCTGTCGATAACCCATACGGGGCCTGAAAATGCATGCATTTTTTCATCCATGTTTCCCCTCCAGTAGGTTGTCACACCCATGCAGACTACATGACAGGGGAGCACCATATAGGTTACCGGATTTTCTCATGGGTGTCTCAAATTTTGGAACGATTGGCCCGTACCTCTTCAATGGCACGACTGAAATAAGACGAATGGATCACGAAGCGTCCCATCTCCTCACCTGTTTTTGAAAATTCCCGTATGGCAAGAATTGCGGCGCGGTTACACACTGCTTCGATCTCCGCTCCGGTGAATCCCTCGGTCTCTTTTACGTAATCGTCCAATACCACATCCTCTGCGAGGGGGCGCTTCCTGGTATGGACCTTAAAAATTTCAAGACGCCCGGTATCATCCGGAAAAGGCAGTTCGATGAGGAGGTCAAACCGTCCTGCACGGAGCAGGGCTGGATCGATCATATCGATCCGGTTGCTTGCGGCAAGAACGGTGACACCGTTGAGCTCCTCAAGACCGTCCATCTCGGTCAGTAACTGGGCGATGACCCGTTCCGTCACCCCCGTATCACTCCTGCCGCCCCGTACCGGGGCAACGGCATCAATCTCGTCAAAAAAGATGATACAGGGAATAGCCTGTCGTGCCTTTTTAAAAATATCCCTGATCCCGCGCTCGGATTCGCCGACAAACCGGGATAATAACTGCGGCCCTTTTATCGAGATAAAATTTGACTCTGTTTCATGTGCAATCGCCTTTGCAATCAGGGTTTTTCCGGTCCCGGGCGGCCCGTGCAATAATATGCCTTTGGGGGGTTTGACACCCGCATACGCATAGATGTCAGCGCGCTTCAGGGGGAGTTCTATTGCCTCCTGGATCTCTTTTTTAATTTCGGCAAGACCCCCCACATCTTCCCACCCGACATTGGGTATTTCAACAAACACTTCCCGTAATGCTGATGGCTCAATCTCCCTGAATGCATTCATGAAATTTTCTTTTCCAATCGTTAAACTGGAGATAATTTCATACGGGATTTCACGCTTGGTAAAGTCAATCTCCGGCAGTACCTTTCGCAGCGCGTGCATCGCACCCTCCCTGCAGAGCGCTGCAAGGTCTGCCCCGACATACCCGTGCGTGATATTTGCCAGTTCATCCAGGTCGACATCTGCCGATAATGGCATTCCCCGCGTATGGATCTCCAGTATCTCCCGCCGCCCCTCCCGGTCCGGGATCGGGATTACAATTTCGCGGTCAAACCGCCCGGGCCGCCGGAGAGCCGGGTCCAGGGAATTCGGGATATTTGTCGTGGCAATCACAATGACCTGGCCCCGGTCCTTGAGCCCGTCCATGATCGAGAGGAGCTGGGCGACGATCCTGCGTTCTACCTGCTTATCCCCGCCGACATCCTCGCGTTTGGGGGCGATGGCATCAATCTCATCAATGAATATGATGGCAGGGGCATTTCTCTGGGCTTCTGCAAAAACCTCCCGCAACCGTGCCTCGGATTCGCCGTAATATTTTCCGACAATCTCGGGGCCTGAAATAAAGATGAGGTAGGCATCGGTCTCCTGTGCAACCGCTTTTGCAATGAGCGTCTTTCCTGTGCCCGGCGGTCCGTGGAGGAGAACGCCCCGGGGTGGGTCAATGCCGATGCGTTCAAAGAGTTCGGGGTACCTCAGGGGGAGCTCAATCATTTCCCTGATCTTTTCGACCTGTCCTTTTAATCCGCCAATATCCTCATAGGAGGTCAGCCCCTTTTTTTCCTCTTTTTCTATTGTCTTTTTTCCATAGAGTATGACACTTGTCGACCGTGTGATAAGTCCGATCTCGGGATTGGCATCTTTAATGAGAAAATCAAACTTCCTCCCGAACATGGTAAGGCGGATCTGGTCACCCTTATTGATCGGTATCTCTTCAAAGAGCCGGCTGTCAACCTCTTTCTGGATGAAACGGTCGAGTGGCTGGAGTAAGACCATTTTTACCGGGGGGATGGAGACCGGTTGTATTTCCACGCTGTCATGGAGCCCGACATTTGCATTTTTCCGTACAATGCCATCGATCTGGATGGTCCCTTTCCCCCGCTCTTCAGGAAAGGAGGGCATCACTTTGACACACGTTGTCCTTTTTCCGGCAATCTCGATGATGTCCCCGACACCCACCCCCAGTTCTTCCATTGTCCTGGGATCGATCCTGGCAATCCCCCGCCCGACATCCTTGTTCCTAGCTGCTGATACTTTCACTTTCACGGGTCATTTCTCCAAAAATATGCTGGAATGTAAATTTAAACTCGTTCAGTTTATGCGTGATATACAGTTTTCCCTTCTCTGTCGGGCTATAGAGTTTTGATTTTCCCGATGTTTTTACCTCAAGAATCCCCGCATGCTCGAGTTCATAGAGGATCCCATAAATTCTTGACTGCGGGATGAGAACGTTATGGCGATTATGGATCTCGTGGACGATGTCATATCCTGATAACGGTTTATCCAGGATCGAAAGAACGAGTGGTTCCAACGACTTCCTGACGATCTCTTCAACAACCGCCTGGGGAATAACCGACACCGATTCCAGAGGATATGACTTGTGCGCAATTGAGATGGAGGTCTCGTCTCCTGTGGAGACAATGACCTTTGTGATGCCTTTTGAGAGTTTGTTTATCTGTTCACTTTGTAAATTTTCAATATTTACTGCAAAGATTCCCAAGACCGGAAACCCGGACTCCCTTTTGGTGAGGATATATTTTTTTATTACCAGGATATGGTCAAACTCTTCAGTTTCAGAAAAATCAATGAGAAACCGCCAGCAGCCCGGTTTATCAGATATGGTTGCCTGGTCCCAGTTCTTTTCAAGAGTTTTGAGGAGGTAATCCAGTTCATTCTTTTTTATCCGGTGCGTGATGATCTGTTCCTGCTGGATCTCCTTTAAAAAAAATTTCAGGATCGTTGAATGGAAATATGCATACAGGATGCGGTGTCCCTTTTTTATCCCTTCGTCAAATAAATTTTTATAGAGTGGTTCAAATTTTGAAGGAATGGTATAGAGGATAAGGAGGATACCCTGGTAAAAATTATCCAGCAGGATGGCTTTGCTTTCAGGTTCAATGAAATCTTCGGACTCTTCTCCTGTCTCCTCATCATGCTCTTTATTAGTAAGCGACTGCATTTTTTTTCGCTTTCTTTTTGCCATTTCATGTTTTTCTGTCAATTTCCGGTAGAGCGCGACTTCCATTGCTGCTTTGAGTTCCAGTTCGTTGAAGGGTTTTACGATATATCCATAGGGGTGGACCCGTTTTGCTTCTTCAATAATTTTATCGTCAGCATAGGAAGTGATGAAAATTACAGGAATATCGAGTTCTTCATGGACCACTTTTGCAGCAGCGATACCATTGATTGTTCCGGGCATCACAACATCCATCAGCACAATCTCGGGTTTGAGCACCCGTGCCTTTGTTATGGCATCCTCTCCTGATGCAGCCATGCCGACGACTTTATAGCCGATGCGGGTCAGGCGCTCTTCCAGCTGCAGGGTGATGATTGCTTCATCATCAACTACGAGTACTTTTGTCATGGTCTGTTTCTCCTTGTGCTAAAGGAATTTCTATGACGACACTGGTGCCGTTTTCACTTTTTATCGTGACTGACCCGTGCAATTGCTGTTCAACGAGCGCCCTCATAAGTTTAAGCCCCAGCCTGTTGCTCTGTTCAATATCAAATCCCCTGGGAAGCCCGACGCCGTTATCACGAATGACAAAACGGAGCTTCGTATAGTTCCTTGATGAGGAGATCTCCACAATACCACTCCTGCGCCCTTTGAAGGCATGCTTATGGATATTGGAAAGTACCTCGTTTAAGGCAAGGGCACAGGGCATCGCCTGATCAACAGGAAGGTAAATTTCAGCACAATCTAATGTAAAGTCGATTGTGCAGTGTTCATGGCTGTAAAATCCGCTTGTCATATCCACCAGTTCGCTGACCTGTTGTTTCATGTTAATTTTATCAAACCGTTTACTCTCGTATAACCGGGTATGGATGAGCCCCATGGTGTGGATTTTTGCCATAATATCGGTCAGGACAGCGGTGATTACCGGTTCGTGAGTCCTCATTTTTGTCATATCAATGAGCCCGATGATCAGCTGGAGGTTATTCTTTACCCGGTGGTGGATCTCCCGCAGCAGGAGATCTTTTTCATTTGATGCGATTGTCAGTTCCTCCTGCATTGCCTTTCGTTCAGTGATCTCCATCTTCAACTGCTCGTTTGCGCGGAGTAAGTCAATTGTCCGCTCCAGTACCTGTTTTTCAAGTAGTTCCTGCTGGTTTTTCACCTGAGCTTCCAGTATCTTCCTTTGTGTGATATTGCGGGCAACAATCTGCACTGCCTGCCAGCCCTGCCAGGTGATGGGGACAGCTGCAGTCTCAATATCAAGTATAGTGCCATTGAGCTGGACGATCTTCAGTTCAATGGGGGGGGTTGGTTTTTTTCCAGTCATTGCCCCGCAAATCCAGTTTTCATAGGTTGTTAAAAAATCAGGATGCACCAGTGACGTGGCTGATCCTCCGAGGAGCTGCTGGGGACTGGATGCACCGAACAATGTGAGACCGGCAGAATTTATTTCCATGATGTTGGAATCGTTCAGAACAAGGATGGCATCGGGAGACATCTCTACCAGCCCCCGGTAGTGTTCCACACTTTCATGGAGCGCCTGTTCTGCTTTGATCGTGTCACTGATATCCCGCCCCACCGACTGGTATTCCTCTACGATGCCGCTCTCATCAAAAATGGCACGATCATTCCAGCGCTGCCACGGGACCTCTCCGGATGGCATAATAATCCGGTGAACAATATAGGCAACCGGGTTGTCCGGAGTGAGTGCTTTTAAGTGCATTCTCATCTGTCGGTCGTCATCCGGGGGAAGTAACACCGTGTGCCGTTTCCCGAGGCATTCGTCCTTGTTCAACCCGAAATAGCGGCAATATGCGTCATTGACAAACGTGAGCGTGCCGTCAGGGGCAAACCGGCAGATCAACTCGGTCTGGTCTTCCACAACGGCGCGGTACCGGTTCTCGCTTTCCGCCAATCTATTGAGCAGCCATTTATTCAGGGTAGTATCAACACCGGCTTTTTCCTGCAGCGATGACATGGATGTATTCATCTGATGATCACCCTTCATGTGTGACAGGGGGGGTTGTAGCGCTCCCGCATTTCAGCCATGCAAGTACATCTTTTTTGACAAAATTGCAGACGAACAGTTCGATATCCGGGGAGATATGGTGCACAACGTCATGGGTTGCCCCGATAAAAAGGATCCCGTACATCCCGTCCTTAAGAGATTCGCCGATCCGTTCCGCAATATACCGGTCGCGTTCGATGGTCAGTTCATACAGCCTTTTTTTGTATTTTTCACTGAGTGATTCGCGTTCCGGATCGGTTTTTGCGTTCACGATTGCTTTTACGGTCTCATATTCTTCTTTTAAGAGGGTGGGATTTTCAGTTTTTTCCAGAACGGCTCCCCGCTCAATCATGGATACCACAATCTGGTGGTTGGGGATGCCGTCTTTTGCCCCCATCGCGACGAGTTTTACGCCGATTTCACCGCCGATGGGAATACCGTCCTGATATATTTTTATTGCAGGAGCATCGACACAGTCCAGGATATCATTGACGATCGTGCGGAGGTTTTCCCAGAATACTGCAACATCCTTCCGGTGCTGATCCCGTTTTTCCTTCCCGAATTTCCGGTCAATCATTTCGGAGATGTCGTTCTTTAACGAACCCATCTCCTTTTCGCTATGGATTATTGGTATTATGAGCAGTTTTTTTACCATATCTGATACCTTCAGCCCGGACCGGGTCATGCAATGCGGTTCTTTTTTTGTTTGAGGTCGTATCTTGGGAAAATCTCATTTACATGTTCTTTTACTCCCATCCTTAAAATGAAAATACTAACCGCGTGAACGCGAGCTACCGTGATGTTTGTCTTTGGAGCGTGCTATCCCTGTTCCAATTTTTGGAACAACGCTCCCGGCTCCCGGTATTGTAATGATTGAAGATCGGGCTTTGTTGGTACACTGTAACATATACCTTGACTTTATAAACATTACGCCAAGTTTCAAAAAATATAAATGATGTTTGAAATGATGGAACACTGAATTTTCGCAAAATCTCCATACTACAATCAGACACTTACAAAAAAATCACGATCCAAAATTGAGACAGAAAAAACCCGGACTTTACGATTCAGGATCGATTTTTTGGATCGCCCCGGCACCGATACATGTTTTCATTGCAGGGGGAGCATACAAAAAACAGAGAGAGGCAAGGGTGGGACCTGGACAACGAAGAAACTACCCCCGCTCATCCGGTATATAGTGTTGAACGCAACACTCTTGGCCATGTGGCTATTCATAATTGCCACTATCTCCTGCCCTGTCGACAACAGGGGAGATCCATCGTAGCCTCGAAAGAGGCGCAGAAAGTCCCTCATCAAAGATGTGAGACTGTGGCATTTGAAAATTGCCACATGGTTGAATCAAGAAATGGCTGCCTTAATACAACAGCGAAAATCCCGCGGATTTTCTCGTGTTGGTTTCGTTTGACGGAACCCCAACATTGAAGAAGACCCAATAAATATCAAAAGTTGGGTCTTTGACTATATATGGATCGTACAGATACGCGTTGTTTCCTCACTGTGTGTAACGTCACCGGTTCGTCGGGCCCT
>CAZVFG010000023.1:0-10264 GCA_964626125.1 uncultured Methanoregula sp. | reverse complement strand
ATGGTAGTGATTCCATAAAAGCCATCCAGCATATGCAGCGTTCCGCGTTCAAGTGCCTTTAGTACCTTTTTATCATCCGTAATTGTCACATTTCCCACCTTTCACCTCTTGGTTGGACCGACAGTATCCATTCTCCAGTGATATCACATAGTAATTCCCGAAATTTCCATTTCATGTCTCAAAAAAGAAAAAACCATGTTCTTTCCGGCATCCGGAAATCGAAGATATAAAATCAGTGTTTATAGGAAATTGCCACAAAACAAGCACCGTGATCTCATTGTATCCAGCCCGCCGGATTATCAGAATGGCAGGATATCCGGAAAGGAAAAACACTCCTGGAATATCTCCCCCCCTAAAAGAAAAACCTTGCATTATACGGTTCTTCGCTGTTTAGTGTGGGTAAATCGATCCTACCAATCGCCCCATGAACAAGGTAATCGAGCCGCCGCGGAGGCGTCCCTTCTGGGGCGGCGGAACCCCTCATTTATGGGGGTTTTTATGGCGAAGTCCCCAATTTTCATGATGCATTTGCAACGAAATTACCCACTCAGAATGACGAAGAGCCCCTTATACTCTATAAAAATTTGGTGATGGATTGGTTTTTTTACTGCCCCGGCATCGTTGCTGCGCTGTTCATCATTGCAGGGAGGAGCGCTGCTGCCATGAGCATGAGAATAATGATCGGAATCAAAACTGCAAGGACAACGGCACCTGCTGCCTTTTCTGTGGATATCTGGTGCATTTCCCGGACACTCAGGACATCAAGGACCAACGTCCAGATGCCGCCGATAAACGGCCCGATAAATGGTATCCACCCGATAATCATGCCGGGGGTTGAGCCATAAGCAAGTGCCTTAACAGTTTGCATATAACCCTTACGCCCGCCGGCAAGGTATACCCAGATATGGAGCCAGACCCCAAAAATAAACAGGAACACCACAGCGAGAATTGCAATTACGATAACAGTAAGGATTGCACCGATTGCCCCAATAAGCGGTAATGCCCAGCCGAGTTGTGCCATGAGCTGGTGCATGGCATTCAGTGTTCCATGTCCTCCCAGGATCAATGCGATCAGCGCAGTGAGGATTGCATTGAACAGGACGATGAGTGTGTAGTACTTGAGGGTGAACTCAATCGGTTCATCCCGCGATTTCTGAAGCGTCTCAACAGGGTTTGTAAGAAACCCTTTAACGGGGTTTACGAAAAACCCTTTTGCCGTGTCATATACATTGACAGACATACCCTCCCCTTTTCTTAAGATATGATTTATACAATTCGCCAGTTTCTAAAATTCAAGACAAAAAAAGACAATTATCTGAAAATCGTCAAATTTTCTTGGGTATTTTTTTCCCCTTCATCTCTGGAATGAAACACCTTTTTACATGAAGGTCATACCAGTACAATTCGCCCACTCCGGTGGAGATCTCTTATGGTTTACTTATGGATCAGCTTATTTATTACAGGAAACAGGTATAACCGGCATTTGAGGAGTGTAAAGTAACAGGTAGTACAAAAGTTCCAAACCATTCCTGGATTCTCTCACTGGACACACTCCCGGAGAGAGGGGAAAATCTGCATGCAGACCCGGGGGGAAAAAGAGGGAAAATTTATTCCTTTTCCTGCATGACGATATTGAACGCCGTCCCGGCAGTCCGGTCCAGTTCGATCGTCCCGGAAAGCTGTTCCACAAGGGATACCACGAGCCGGAGCCCCAGCGATTTTGCGTTGCGCCAGTCAAAGTCCTGCGGGATGCCGACACCGTTGTCCTTAAACAGGATCGAGAGCGAATTGTTCTCCCGTTTGATTGCGATGGAGATCTCCCCTTTTCTTCCCCCGGGAAACGCATATTTCAGGGAGTTGGATACCAGTTCATTGATGATCAGCCCGGCCGGGATGGCAGTGTTGATATCGAGGGAAATATTCTTGATATCGGTTGTGAACGTGACACCTTTTCCTTTCATGCCAAAGAACTGGAACAGGCTGTTGCCAAGGAACCTGACATAATCGTTAAGATTAATCTTTGAAATGTCCTCGGACTGGTACAGTTTTTCATGGACGAGTGCCATTGCCCTGATACGGTTCTGGCTCTCCCTGATCAGTTGTTGAGTTCTCTCATCCTCTATATACCGTGACTGAAGGTTCAGGAGGGAAATAATGATCTGGAGGTTGTTTTTCACCCGGTGATGGATCTCGCGGAGCAGCACCACCTTCTCCTCAAGAGAGGCGTTGAGTTTCTCGGTGCGATCCGCAATTCCTTTTTCCAGTTCTTCGTTGAAATGTTTCAGCTGCTCTTCAGCCCGCTTGCGTTCGGTGATATCCGCCACCGCCATGAAGCATTCCTGACCCGCCCCGGCTACGTTAGCTTCAATCCGCACAACGATCGGTTGATCGTTCTGGTTCCGGATCTCCACGTCGCAGGATTGTTTTGTTTTCCGCTCAAACACCGTCTTCATGAACGCGTTGAAGCCGGGAAGGGAATCTTCGCTGACGAATGTCTGGAACCTCCGGTCCACCAGCAGTGAGCGCTTGAGCCCGAGCAGGGTTGTACCGGTGAGGTTCACGTTATGGATCGTCCCCCGGTAGTCGAGCGTGAAGTAACCGATCGGGGCAAAGTCATAGAGATTGGTAAAGCGGCCCAGCAACGCCTCAACCTCGTCCCTCGCCTGTATAAGCCCCTCGTTCTGGATCTCAACCTCGATTCGGGACACCTGCAGCTCGTGGATGAGCTTTTTCATATCCTCTTTTTTTATGGGGGGGGCAGGTCCCCCCGCTATTTCGCTCATCCGCTTTTCTGCCAAGCGGCGCAGGGTGCCGGGTGCATCCGCACCGTCATTGTCCCGTGACGTTTTGGTATCAGGTTGCATCGTTTTTTGCACTTCTTTTGGGGCAGGCACGTCCCCCTTTGGAGCCGTTGCGGGTTTCCTGCCCTTTGGTTGAACGGTTTTGGTATTTTTCATAAGTCAAAATCCATTCTCTCCAATTCGAGCGTCCTGCTTCGTCAGTTCAATGGGAATCGATCGTCTTTGTGGGTGTTATTGGAATACCCTACTATAACAGTATCGGTGAATGACAGGAAAAGAGAGAGGAGATCAAGGTACAGGAGTACCCGCCGCTTTCTTTGCCATAAAGGACGTGACAATTGCAGAAATACCGAATACCATGCAGAACCCGCCGGCGATATAGGGGAGCAGGGCTGCGGTCAGGAGCGGATAGACCAGCAGCAGGATCCCGAAGATCAGACTGATAAATCCCAGCACACCGTTGCCGGCATCCTTGTTCCTGAATGCGGTAAACAGGTGGGCACAGCCGATGAAACATGCAAAGAAGCCAATAAAGATCACAAAGAACGAGAGGATAAAGACGGTACTGAAGAGCGGATAGATCATGACGAGGGCGCCGGCGATGATGTTGATGACCGCAGAAAGATCTTCCAGCCCATGCTGGTCCGGTCAACCGCAAGGCTGCCGAGCGAGAACAGCCCGCCAACAAGCCAGAACGCTCCCAAGAACGTGATCAGGAGAATAGTCGTCAATGCCGGCGTAGTGATGAACATCACACCGATAATCAGGGTAAGGATCCCCCACAAGAGGATGAGCCACCACGGAAAGAGCCCTGCACTGAACCAGAGCATCTCATCAGGAGTCTTTGTTTCTTCTGCCATGTCTGATACCTGCTTTTTGAGAGGTTGTATGCCGGAAGGCTATATAGAATCTCCCCTACATTCCAAATTTTGTAATGAGAATGTGAAAATCCCGCGACGATAAGTTTTCGTGCCATAGTCTCGCACCTGCCGGTGCATGTGCGTTTACCATGAAAAACCCAATGGATATTCATCATGTTTGCCTGAGTCCAGGACTTATGTGCGTTTCAACAGAGCACGAAAATCTTTAATTTTCAACTGATCCGGCAAGGGAGGGGAACTTCCCAAGCCGTACGTTGCGGGATGCAGGGGCATCACCTCACCCCTCCTCCTCTGCCATATTTTTTTTGACGATACCTGTAAAATAGATGATTGTAGGTAATTATCCCGATAAGCACTATCATTGGGCGATTAATTTTTCCCATAAATAAATTTGAAAAAAAACCGGGGGAAAAAAATGTTCAAACAATGTAATCCCTATGATTTTAGGAAATTTTTTCCTGCACGACAATGGTAAACGCAGTTCCCACACTCCGGTCGAGTTCAATCGTCCCGTTCAATTGTTCCACCAGGCTCACCACCAACCGGTGCCCGAGCGATTGTTTATTTCTCATCCAGTCAAGGTCTTTTGGTATCCCAATCCCCGTGTCCTTGATGGAGAGCACAATGGTGTCAGCTTCCTGGCGTCCTGCAATGGTGATCTCCCCCGGAGTCCCTGTGGGAAACCCGTGCTTTATTGAGTTTGAAATGAGTTCGTTGATGATTAGGCTGATGGGGATTGCAGAGTCTATGGTAATCTGCAGGTCTTTCATTTCGACGTTCAACCGGATATGCTGAGGATCAACCTTATAGGACTTGAAAAGGCTCGATCCCAGAAATGTGACAATTTCAGACAGGTCGATTCTGGAGATGTCCTCGGAACGGCACATCCTCTCATGGATATGTGCCATCGCCATGATGCGGTTCTGGAACTCTCCCATGGTATCCAGTATTTTCTGGTCTTTGATATTCCGGGACTGGAGGCTGATGAGACTTAAAATAATCTGGAGGTTGTTCTTGACCCGGTGGTGGATCTCGCGGAGCAGGAGCTCTCTCTCGTTTAAGGACTTCCGTACGTTCTCTTCTGCCCGTGTCCGCTGGATAATCTCTGCCTCAAGCAATGTATTGATGTGTTCAAGTTCAGCAGTACGCAAACGGACTTGCCATTCAAGTTCTACATTAAATCGTTTCAGTAACATTTCCGCTTTTTTTCTGTCTGTGATACTACGTGATATCCCAATTACCCGAACAACAGACCCGTCAGGACCTAACTGAGGAACAAGCTGGGCATCAAGCCAGGTTATCTGGTCCTGGTTTTCGTGCCAGAATTCTGAGTCATAACGAACCGGTCTCTTTGTTGAGATAACCTTATCCAGATTTTCCCGGAATTCCTGTAAAATATCGGGGTGATACAGATTTTCGAGGGATAACCCGACAATTTTTTCGGGGGGCATGCCTATCAATGCAGCACCACCACTATTCACAAACGTCACCACGCCCTCCGGACTCAACGTATAGATCGCATCATGTGCAGCATCGGTGAGAATTCTATACCGTTCTTCGCTCTCGCGCAACGCGTCCTCAGCCCGCTTGCGCTGAACAATATTGCCCCAATACCGCAATGCGCGTTGTGCAATGTGAGGCAATTCCTTGAACGAACTTTCGGATTTTACGATATAATCAACCACACCAACCTTCATCATCTCTACGGCAAGCTCCTCGTTTCCGTGGCTTGTCAGGATGATGACAGGAATTGTGATCGCTTCCCGGTCAGAAGGCAGGATCTCGATCCCTTTCCCATCTGGGAGCAGCCAGTCGGCGATGATCAGGTCGGGGGGATTCTTATTGATCCGGTTCCGGGCATCCAAAAGAGAACCCGCGAATGTCAGATGGAAATCTTGTTGATATGACTTAAAACCGCGGCGGATCAGCTCCGCATGACCCTCCTCATCCTCGATCACCAGCACATGGTTGGGGTGCCGCCCCATGGCCGGCTGATCATCGGTTGTCATATATCTGGTCCCTGTCTATGCTTCTGACACACACCAGTCGATTGGCGGGGTATTCCAACCGAGCCAGTAGAACCCGAGGTCTTTCATCAGTCTGGTGAACATTTTAAAATCCATGGGTTTGACTATATAGCTGTTCGCATGGTAATCATACGAGCGGGCGATATCAGTTTCAGCATCAGAACTCGTCAGGATCACGACCGGGATCCGGTGCAGGTCCGGCGATTCCTTAATTGTTTTAAGAACTTCCAGCCCGTCAACCCGGGGAAGACGGAGATCCAGAAGAACCAGATCCGGTCGCGGGCTGTTCGCAGCATTTTTATAATCACCCGTATGAAAAAGGAAGTCCAGCGCCTGCTGCCCGTCAAGGACATGGTAGATGATGTTTGCCACCCGATGGTCACGCAGGCTGCGCAAGACCAGCTCTGCGTGGGCTTCGTTGTCTTCAACAAAGAGAATGACAAGGAGCTCCCCTTTTAGCCTGACCATAACAATCTCACTGATTACTCTCTTCTCTTTTAATCTTTATGTGTTGCTGTAATCCTTTATCCGGTAACCGGCAGCGTGAAGCAGAACGTACAGCGAAGACAAACCGCCTCTACTAATCTTCATGGAGTATCTCGTCAGCCCCGTATGAACAGAATCATTTATTGATGCAGGAAGAGAATAAAAAAATCAGGAGGCTTATGTGAAAGTCTATCTCGACGTATGCTGCCTGTGCCGACCGTTTGACGACCAGAAGATGAACCGCATCCATCTCGAAGCCGAAGCCATCAAGGAGATCCTGATGCGATGCACTCAGGACTGGACGCTGGTTACCAGTGACGCTGTCAGTTTTGAGATCACACGCATTCCTGACAGAACGCGGATGAAAAAAGCCCAGAAACTCACTGATCTGGCAAAAGAGCATGTTACGATTACCAAAACCGTTTCCCGGCGATATCATGAATTTGTGGAGATGGGTATGGATTCTGCGGATGCATTACACCTTGCATGTGCAGAATCAGCTGGTGCGGTTCTGCTTACGACTGATGATGCGATCATCAAAGGGCAGTGTCAACACAGTCAACACTGCTGAAGAAAACCCGCTTTTCGGGTTTTCGATCATTATTAAGAGGCACGGTAATCAGATAACTATTGAAGTTAAAAATCCCGTTGAATGGCTTATGGAGGTGAACGCACATGGAGGCAAAGACACTGAATGAAATCCACAAACAGGGTATTGATGCACTCGTGAAAGTGCTTGGACCCATTGATGCGGTACGGTTCCTCCAGATATATGATCAGGGAAGCGGTGATTACACTAGGGAACGAAAACAGTGGCTTGAAAAAGATCCTGATAAATATCTTGCGGCTGTTATCGCTCACGGGAAGAAAAAAACCCGGGCGTAATTTTGTACCTCAATTCCTGTCGGAGGAAGTTCACGAAGGTTATGGGGCGAAATCCCCAATTGATGTGTAATTTCTCTCGGGAAAAAATTTCATCAGCTGCCATCGGGTTTGGGCAAAAAAACCACTCGCTTTCGCAGTCTTCGCACAGGTTACCGTGCTCCCCCCTGCTCTGCACCCGGCAGCGTGAAGCAGAATGTGCTCCCCTTCCCTTCGCCTTCCGACTCCACCCAGATTTTGCCCCCGTGAACTTCGATGATCCGCTTTACAATGGCAAGCCCGGTTCCGGACCCCTCAGTGTTTGCATCCAGTTGTTCAAACAGGCCGAAAATCTTTGTATGATACTGCGGGTCAATCCCAATGCCGTTGTCTTGTACAAAGAAGACCGGCTGATCGCGGTCATACCGCACACCGATCCCGATCTTCGGATGCGGCTGGCCGCCCATAAATTTTATCGCGTTTTCACAAAGATTCATCACCGCTTCCCGGATACGGTCGCGGTCAACGTTGACAACCGGCATATCCGGGGCAATTTCGACCGTCACCTTTCGCTTCTGGATTACACCGTCCAGAAGTTCCACGGCATCCTCTGCTATCGTGGTAAAGGCAACCATTGCAGGAGGACTTACAATCCTCCCGATCCTTGAGAGCGCAAGGAGATCGCGAAGGAGATCCTCCATCGTATTGGTTGCGGATTTGATGCGGTTGATATCCTTTTTGAGGCTCACGGTATCAGCATTGAGGGCATCCTTCTCAAGGTGCCCCAGAAACCCACGGATCGTGATGAGCGGGCTCTTGAGATCATGGGATACGGTATAGGTAAACCGTTCGAGCTCGGCGTTCTTCTGCTCGAGTTCCTTGATGAGCGCCTCGCGCTGGAACTGTGCCCGCTTGCGTTCGGTAATATCCCTACCGACCGACTGGTATTCGGTGACATGGCCCTCTTTATCGAAAATTGCCCGGTCGCTCCACTGCTGCCACTTCACCTCTCCGGATGGCATTATGATTCGGTGTCGGATTGTTACAACAGGATTTTCCAGTGTAAGTGATCGGATGTATTTTTTCATCAGGCTTAAATCATCCGGAGGAAGTACCACAGAGTGCCGTTTCCCGATACACTCTTCCCGTTTCAACCCGAAATAGCGGCAATATGCGTCGTTGACAAACGTGAGCGTCCCGTCCGGGGTAAAACGGCAGATAAATTCCGTCTGATCTTCAACAACGCTGCGGTATCTGCTTTCACTCTCCCGCAGCGCGTCTTCAGCCCACTTGCGTTCGGTAATGTCCGTGAACATGGCAAAAGAGCCGGAAAATGTTCCATTGGAATCATAGATGGTTGCTGAAGAGGTAAGCATGATCCGGATATCCCCGTTCCGGTGCAGGAATCTCCGCTCATACGTATCCTTCATGCCTTTTTTGCGAAATTCCACCTGCATCATTGCATGAGGCAGTTCCCCTTCCGGAATGAACTCAGTAAATGATCTGCCGATCATCTCATGTTGCGTATACCCAAGCATCCCCGCCATCTTCTCATTGACAAAGCTGATATGGAAATTGCTGTCTAATGTCCAGATCCCTTCCTGTGCGGTTTCTATGATGTTTCGGTACCGCTCCTCGCTCTCTTTCAGATGCTCCTGTGCCCGCTCGAGCTCCGTGATGTCAATACCCTGCGCAATGGATGAGATGAGATCTGCATTGTCAGTCAGGATATTTGCCGAGTTCCAGAGCACGATCCGGATTGTTCCATCGGATACGAGGATCGGGATCCTGACCGCCTCCCACCGTTCGCCTTCGAGCGTCTTTTTGATCAGCGCGAGTGACGCTTCCCTGCTCTCTGCGGGGAATAGGATGTCAATCTTCTGTCCGAGGACTTCCTGTTCGGTCATACCGGTCAGGTGCTCGAACGCTTCATTGAACCGGGTGATCAGGAATGCCGGGTTCCAGACAATGATCGGGGCGTTTGCATAATCGATCAGTTTGTGGAGGTACTCGTTGGTCTCGCGGAGAACTTCCTCCGCCCGCTTGCGCTCGGTGATGTCGATAAAGGACTCTATCAAAACCTTTTTTCCACCCAGAGTTGTTGGTACAACACTTTTCAGGATCGGGATTTTCTCCCCCCGGGTAGTGACAAGGATACGTTCAGAGGAGTCGACTGTCTGAGCGAGATCTGTAATCGGACATCTGCCCAGTTCGGCAGGACAAATGAAACTGTGGCATACCGAGCCCAGAACAGTCTCTTTGGTTCCCCCAATCATATCGAGGCTCTTCTGGTTGGCATCAAGGATTGTGTGGGAATTAGCATCAATCACGATGATTCCGAATTGCATTGAATGGAGGATCGTTCGGAACCGCCCCTCGCTCTCCCGCAGCGCCTCCTCGGCCTGCTTGCGTTTGGTGATGTCAGTTGCATAGACCCTCAGGGACGAGAACTCAGGTGTGAAATACACATTCTCCCGGAACACCTGTCCATGGATCTCAATCTCCCGTAGCTCATGCACGAATTGTGCAATCACCGTCCCATTGAGCCGGTCCCGGATGTCCTGCGGGATAAAAATGCGGGGATCGCTCTCCCCCATCGTCTCAGTTGCCTTCCTGATAGCCGGGTTGGCATAAACGATCGCCCCATGTAGGTCTGCCTCAAGGATTAGTACCGGTGTGAGATGAGGGAACGAGGCGAGATGCACTGCTCGTTCTTCTGCCCTCTTGCGTTCGGTAATGTCCGTGAACATGGCAAAAGAGCCGGAAAATGTTCCATTGGAATCATAGATGGTTGCTGAAGAGGTAAGCATGATCCGGATATCCCCGTTCCGGTGCAGGAATCTCCGCTCATACGTATCCTTCATGCCTTTTTTGCGAAATTCCACCTGCATCATTGCATGAGGCAGTTCCCCTTCCGGAATGAACTCAGTAAATGATCTGCCGATCATCTCATGTTGCGTATACCCAAGCATCCCCGCCATCTTCTCATTGACAAAGCTGATATGGAAATTGCTGTCTAATGTCCAGATCCCTTCCTGTGCGGTTTCTATGATGTTTCGGTACCGCTCCTCACTCTCGCGCAGTTCCTCCTCGCCCCTCTTATATTTATCAATATTCTGAAATGTCCCAGCAAGTTTTACTATTTTACCGTCGCTGTAAACGGCTCTTCCAAGCGACCGCACCCAAATCTTATCTTTGCTGCCTGAAG
>CAZVFG010000022.1:0-21155 GCA_964626125.1 uncultured Methanoregula sp. | reverse complement strand
AGCCGGGGCATCGGGCGCGGGTAGAAACAGTGCGGGTGGGCGATGACCATGGGAATGCGGTGGGGACATTCCTCGATCGCGGCTTCGAGAAACGCCTTAAGAAGGTAAGGGAGTCCCCCCGTGTGGTCGATGTGCCCGTGCGACAATACCAGGTAATCGAGGTCGAAGAGGTCGATGCCCATCTTTCCCGCATTCACAAGAAACGCATCGGAGTAACCCGTATCAAACAGGATCCGTTTTCCCCCGCATTCAAGGTACAGTGACAGCGCCGGTTCCGACGTGAAATAACGGTCAACCAGCGTCGCATTATCCACGAGTACCTGCAGTGTGAGACCCGGCATAAAGAAAAGAGGTAGTGCAGGCAGATAGACTGATCGGATTTTGTTATACAACATGCTCCTGTAAGAATGCGCGAATATTTGAGTACGCCGCGTGAGTATTGTATAACCCACGTGGAGCGCTGGAAAGGACAGGGGAGATCCCTTTCCCCCCGCCCTTGCAGTGACCCCACAAAAAGGACGCGTATGGGCGTAATTGCAGATATCACCACCATCGCACGATGGGAGGTAAAGAGGACGTTGACCCAGATGAGCAGGGATACGCTCCCGGCTGCCATCGTCCTTTTTATACTCCTTATTCTCGTCACTGGCTTTGCCGCCCGGAGCGGCATGCACCTGCAGGACGGGATGTATGAGGCAGGGGTTGACGATCCTGCCATCGCCCAGCTCCTCGCTTCCGATAACCGGTTCTCGGTGTACCAGCTCGACAGTGAAAAACTGATGCAAAACCGGCAGGCATTCGATATCGTCATTGTACAGGGGAATGTATACGCGGGCGGATCCGAGCGGGGCAAATCAGCGCTCAAAACCGTCGAACGTGATTATGCGAAATACACAAACCGCGTATATAACCAGCAGGACGACCTCTACGCTGCCTATCCGCTCTGGATCGATGTCGAGGGGGTTAAATCCGAACTGGACTTTCTTTCCACCCAGAGCGGGCAGTACATCTCCGCCCGACCTTCCAGTGTGGCACCTGTTCCGGAAGGGGAAGTCCGCACCATCCCCACCCCATCCCCGGCACTTGCGATCAGCAAGGAGGAACTGAGAAAGGAACTCGCCAGATCCGAGTCCGCAAACTCCCAGATATCCCGCTATACTGAGATGCTCTCGTCTTCCGATTCTGCCATGGGCAGGTTCAGGACACCGTCCCAGCTCTCGCCTCCTCTGCCCTTTGACTCCATCATCCTGATCTTCGTCTTCATTTTCCCGCTCTACTTCACCTCCCAGTTCTTCATGATGAGCATCATGAACGAGCGCATCGAAAGGAAAGGAGAAGTGCTCCTCTCCACACCCGTAAGGGCCGGTTCAATTATCATCGGCAAGGCCCTCCCGTACCTGCTCGGGATGCTTGCGATCTCCGCAGCACTGACGGTATATCTCAACGCATCCCTGCTGATCATGCTGCCGCTGGTCCCGGTTATTTTCTTCTTTTTGGCAAATGCGCTGATTATTGGCATGGTCTCGCGCAGTTTCAAGGAACTCTCGTTCATCTCGATATTCTTCTCCACGGTCGCTACCTCGTACCTCTTCTTCCCCAGTATCTTTGCAAATGTCCATGTGATCAGCCTCATCTCCCCGCTTACCCTTATCATCCTCACCCTGCAGGGCACGGCATACACCGCAGGCGATTACCTCTTCTCCACCTCGCTCTTCTGGCTTACGTCCGCGGTACTTTTCTTTGTCGCTGTCGTGAACTTCAGGGAAGAGCGGCTCTTTTCCGAGAAACGCCTCATTCCCCGCATCCGCGAGTTCATCGCAGAAAGCATGAGTAAAAAGCACCCGTTTTTATCGATCTTCCTCCTGAACGGTTTTGCGATCCCGTTCATCTTCATGGTGCAACTGATGTGCCTCGTCCTTTTCTTCAACCTGCCCATGCCGTACTCGCTTATCCTTCTTTTGATCTTTGCTGCCGGGATCGAGGAGCTTGCCAAATCAATCGGCATCTTCACGCTCTACGCAGAGGACCACACATTTCTCTCGTGGAAGAACCTCGTTTTTGCATGCGCTGCGACTGCTGTCGGTTTTCTTGTCGGAGAAAAGCTCCTGCTCCTCATCACACTGGCCCAGATCACCGAATCGATCTTCGGAAGCATCCTGTTCCTCTCGCTGGGTATGCTGTATCTCCCGTTGCTTTTGCACTTTGCAGGGATCTTTGTCGTTGCCTGTGCCCTGAAGTTCGGCGGCAGGAAATGGTTCGTTCCCGGTATCCTTGCGGCGACGATCATCCACTGCCTGTATAACGTCTACTTCATCCTGGGGTGGCTCACATGAATCCCCGGCACCTGTCTATTATCGCAAAAAAGGAGTTTGGCGGTTTGTTCAATGAGAGGACAATCCTGCTCGCGGTTCTCCTTCAGCTCTTCATCGCGATGTTTTCGTCGTTTTTAATGGTCGGGCTCACCTCGATGTACGATCCCTCTTCCCTTTCAAAATACTCCAGGTTCAAATACAGCATCGCGTATAGCGGCAACGATTCGGTGCTTCTGGACTATCTGGTCAAGAGCCCGGACTTCATGGTGTACGGCATGGAACTCTCCCCTGCAGTTGCCGCCCTCAGGGAGCGCAAGCTCGCCGCGGTCATTTACATGCCCGAGACGGCGCCGGACGCGGTTGATCCGGTCAAGATCACGCTCTATACGCTCCAGAATGACCTGCAGAGCGCGATTGTGAACGTAAAACTCAAGGATATTTTCCTGAAATATGAAAAAGACCTGCGTACCATCCGGGCAGCCCGCCTGACCGAACAACCCCTCCCGCTCCAGCTCCCGGTCCGGCGGAGCGGAGGCGACTTTTACGAGTTCGTATACGGGCTGTTAATCCCGCTTCTCGTCTTCATGCCGGCAATCATCGCGTCCGCACTTGTCATCGACCTGATCACCGAGGAATACCAGCACGAAACCCTCGAAACACTCATCTCGACACCGGTCACCTTTGCGGAGATGGTCTGGGGCAAAGTGCTTGCCTGCGAGCTGCTCGTCCCCGTCCAGGCGGGCGCGTGGCTTTTCCTGCTCATGGTAAATGGGATCGCGATCGAGAATGTCCCGTTCATCTTACTTGTAGTCACACTCACCTCCTTCCTCCCGATCCTGCTTGGGGCATTGACCGCGCTCCACTACCGCGAGCGCACCGCGGCGCAATTCATCTTCTCCACGGCACTCGTGGTGGTGATCCTCTTCATGCTCGCACTGCCGGCAAACCCGCTCAACCTGCTGACCCGGCTTGCTGTCGGGACAGCAGGGATGGAACAATGGATCGTGCTCGCGGGAGTAATAGCCATCGGGGCATTACTTTCCGTTGCCACACAACGGTATGCGGAAAAGGTAGGGCGGGAGCACCACACCGGGTAAAAAAGGGATCGGGAAGGTCAGTTCCCCTGGTACGCCCCGCCGATCATCAGGGATTCATCTTTTACTTTATACGTCGTGCCGGCAGTGGTGACGTAGACCTCGCAACGGTCGCTCCCCCGCGTGCCGCGGATGATAATTTCGTCTCCCTGTTGTGGCTTCTGACCCTCATGCATATACTGCTCTTCAACCGTGCCATCTGACCGGGTAACCCGCATCATGATTTTCTGGACATAGATCAATCCCTTCCCTCCGTTGTAATGCAGGATGATATCAGAGTATGTCCGGTCTTTTGAGAGCACGAGATCGACCTCTTGTGCCGGGGGGAGAGTTCGGAGCGGTTCCGGCGTTGATGTGGTTACCGGAGGTGCGGTTATCGGGGGAAGTGGGGTGGCGGTAGGCAGGGGAGTTGCCGGTGGGGGCTGCGGCGTGTTCATGCACCCGCTGCAGGATACGAGCAGCACAAGCGTGATCGCCACGGTTACGATGATGAGACGTTTCATGTACGATGATCTCCTCTTGGTGCTATAACTCGTTTGTGCACGGATCGCATTGGGGCGCGGTTCTTTTATTGAACGGAGACTTATTCGTCAGGACAACGCTCAAAGAACCTCCAGAAATCGCACCAAATCCATACCGGAACAGTTAAGTTAAAAAGGACATCGGGTTTAATGTTAGTTAACAGGAGAGAGGGAATGTTCTGTCCGAAATGTGGAAAAGAGACTGACGCTTCCGGAAAATTCTGCCAGTGGTGTGGGTCGGACATCGACGCTGTAGCACCAAAGGCGGTTATGAAGACCGAACCAGAAGAGGAGGAGGAGGAGGAGACCTCGCTCACGGGTAATTATGCCGGTCTTGGCAGGAGGTTCTTTGCGTTCATCATCGATGCAATTATTCTGTTTATCTTTATCGCTGTTGCTGCCACGTTCTTTAACCTCGTGCAGGGTTTGAGGTATTTCTACTATCTCACCGTCCAGAGGGCGCCGATATATGCCCTGACCGAAGCAGGCACCGCTGATGCGGCAATCACCCCGATCGTCGCGTCGCTGGGGGTGCTCTTTATCATCATCCCGTGGCTTTACTTTGCAGGATTTGAGTGTTCGCGGGGACAGGCAACCCCGGGCAAAACACTATTGCGCATGAAGGTCACCGACAGGGAGGGGGACCGGATCAGCTTCGCCCGCGCCACGCTCCGGCACTTTGTAAAGTTTATCTCCACGCTGATCATCTTTATCGGCTTTATCATGATCGGGTTCACAAAGAAACGTCAGGGCCTGCACGACCGCATCGCAGGGTGCCTCGTCCTTCTTCCGGAATAACTTTTTTTACCTGGTTTTCATTTTTAAAAAAAAAGCCTGAGATTGTTATCGGTATTTGATCTTCATTGCCAGCAGGACGATGATCAGAAGAAACGTGATCACGTTGGCAAGGATGACGGGAAGTGATTCGGTCCAGATCCCATAGACTGTCCAGAGCAGGATCCCGGTCGCAAAGAGCAGCAGCATGGCAAGAGAGAAATCCTTGGTCTCCCGCATCTTCCAGGTACGGATCACCTGCGGGAGGAACGAGATGGTCGTGAGGGTGCCGGCAATGTAGCCGATGAAGAGGGTTTGGTCCATGCACTATCTCCGGTAGTATTCTTCCTGCAACAATTTATACCAGCGGCATCGTTCCCCCGCCGTTCAACCAGCCTGAATCTTTTCATTAATCTTTGACAGAGTGAGCCGCCTGCCGGTATGCGGAGGCATGGAGGAACAGTTTACCCGATATTATTAAACAGGCAGGCAGCATACCCGGAAATTACTGCTTTTCTTTTGGGGGGAATGGCTATCCTGCAGGCACTCCGCAGAACCGGGCACCGGAACAGGGACCTCTTCACCCTCGCATCGCTTTTCGCCATCATCATCGTCTTCCCGATCTTTGAAAAGAGCCCCTTCGGTGATGTCCTGCTCGTCTGCTTTTTTACCGCTCTCCTGCTCTTTTCCCTGTACGAGGTGAGCGACAGCCCCCGGCAGGTCGCGGTCGGTGTGCTCCTTGCCATCCCGGCACTGCTCGCCGCATGGACGAACGTCTTTGTGCCTTCGCACAACATGCTGGTCGCAGAACTCCTGTCGGTTGCCGTCTTCCTTGTCTACATCCTCCTTGCCATCCTCAAGCGGGTGCTTTCTGCCCGGGAGGTCACCCTGACCGAGCTCTACCGGGCGGTCAACGTGTACATCATGATTGGCATTGCGTTCGGCATGATCTATGCCCTCACGGAGCTTCTGTCGCCCGGCTCGTTCCAGTACACGTACGGGCAGCACTCGTTCTCCTCGGTCTTCTACTTCAGTTTCGTGGCGCTCTCGACTGCCGGCTTCGGCGACATCACTGCCATCTCGCCTTTCGCGCGCTCGGTCGTAATCATCGAGATGATCATTGGTGTCATGTACATGGCAATGCTGATCGGGCTCCTTGTCAACGCCCACTACTCTTCACGCTACCGGACACAGAGGGAGGAAGGATTCGGGGAACAAACGGGAGCAGACGGTGCAATACTGAAAAAATTCTCCCTCATCTCATCGGGAGGACCGCTCTCGCTCATCGCGATTGCCGTCATACTCGATCTTGCAACCTCAATTATCATGGTCGAACTCCGGCTGCCCCTCTTCATGGACACGTGGGGGACCTCCGTTGCTGTCATGACCGGCGGGTTTTTTGTCGGCGCCTGCGCCGGCGTCCTCTACAACCTGATCATGGCAGCGACGGTATGGACCCCCTCCTCTGCCATCTTTGCCACAAGCAGCCTGCTTGTCGCGGGGATGACCTGGACGTTCTGGAAAAGGGGGTGGATCGATATCAGGCACCTGCATCGTCTCATGGCTGCAGGTGCAGCGACCGGGCTTGCAAACGCTGTCCTGATCATAACCATCACCACGCTTCTTTCCCTCCCGCCGTACGAGGGGGCGCTGGTCATCCACCGCTTTTTCCTGGGCATAACCGGGAACACGGCCATTGCCGCAGGTGTTGCAACAGCGGTGCTTGAAGTTGCGGACAAGACGCTCTCGCTGGCGCTCGCGGCGGTTGCAGCGCTGTTTCTGCAGGACATGTTTTCAAAAAATCAGGACCATCCGAAATGATTGCCGGTATGTGCGTGCCGGCGCCGCCTGCCGGGCTGCCAGCGCGTCAGGCCAGAGGGTGATCATTTAGTTAAGTCTGATCCGGTTGTTTATTTTATCCCGGTCGCCTTGAAGAACGTGTAGCAGAACGTGCCTTCAGGCTCTGTCGTGCGGTACAGGTCGAATATCCCCTCTTCCCACTCCGCTTTGCCAATCATCCCGCGACGGATCGCCTCGTCCCCTACCCCCTCGACCATTGCGGTGAACGTCAGCTTCGTGAACCCCTCGACAAGATCGGGTTTCGAAGCGTCTGCATACACCATCCGGGGGGAGACGGCGACGAGAAGAATCCACGGGATTCTTCGAACTGGTGATAACGCAGTAATTTCCCAAATAGACCAATATCGGTCTCTTTAAAAGCCCGAGATCGGTCAGAGATGTTGCGTTCAACACTATAAAATAAAAATCAGAATTTTTCCGGGAAAGTGATGGTGAACGTGGCGCCGTTCCTGCTCTCTATCCCGATCTCCCCGCCCAACTGCCGCACGAGCACCGCGACCAGCTGCATGCCCAGCGTGGCAGTGCTCCCGATATCAAATCCATCCGTCAGCCCTGTCCCGTCATCACTGACCACGAGAGTGAACCTGTGGTCCTGCCCAAGGTGCATATCAACCGTGATGTGCCCTGACAGGCGGTCTTTGAAGGCATACTTCAGCGCATTGGTGAGCAGCTCGTTGATGATCAGCCCGCAGGGAATTGCAGTGTCGATGTTGATGTTGACGCTCTCCACGTTGGCCTGTATATCGATATCTGTCCGGAGCGCATAGGATTCCATGAGGTCGGAGACCAAGCTTTTGATGTACTCTGCGGCATTGATGAACCCGAGGTGCTTTGACTGGTAGAGCTTCTCGTGCACGAGTGCCATCGTCTTTACCCGCCGCTGGCACTCGTTGAGCTTTTCGATGGAATCGGGATCCGTGATGTAATTGGACTGGAGCTGGAGGAAGCCGGAGATGACCTGCATGTTGTTTTTCACCCGGTGGTGCACTTCCTTGATGATGACCTCCTTTTCCTTGAGAGATGCCTCAAGCCGTTTTTCGTTCCTCCGGCGTTCGGTAATGTCAAGGTGGTTTCCCACCCATGAGACAATGCGTCCGGTCTCATCACGGAGCGGAGCTCCCCGGCTCAGAACAAAATGATCATTGCCTTTCTTGTCAAAGATGCGGTACTCATAGTCCCAGAAACACCCGGTAGCAACGCATTGCTTCCAGTCGTTCTGCGTCCGCCCGATGTCTTCCGGGGCAAGCCGTTTCAGCCATCCCCCCTTCCTGCACTCCTCCAGCGTCATGCCGACAAGCTGGAGGAACGAGTCTGAGAGGTACGTGAACTCTCCCTTCGCATCACACATCCAGATCCCGAACGGGATCAGTTCGCCGATCATACGGTACCGCCGTTCGCTGTCCCTTACCGCTGCCTCGGCGCGCTTGCGGTCGGCGATGTTGCGGACGATGCTGATGACCGCGGGCTTTCCGTGGTACTTGATCGCCTTGCTGCTGATCTCGATGGGGATCTGCCTCCCGTCCCGGTGCCGGTGGACGGTCTCAAAGATGCTGCTGCCCTGCTGCCGGAGTGCCAGAACCTGCGCGGCGCTGATATGGGCAAAGGCGGGTGCGTCGAGGTCCTGGAGGTGCATGCCCTTCAGCTCGTCCCGCGGGTGCCCGGTCTGGAGACAGGCAACCTGGTTTGCCTCGTAAATACTTCCGTCAAACCCGTGAATGAAGATCGCGTCACCTGCGCTGTCAAAGAGCGTGCGGTACTGGGTCTCGGACTCGCGGAGAGCGTCCCGTATCTGCGTGCGTTCCGTGATGTCGGCTGCCGAACAGATGACCACCTGTTCCTTGGTCAGTGCCGCGGTGACCTGCACCCTGACCGGACTGCCATCCTTTTTCTGGAACACCGCCTCGATATCGCTGATCTGCTGTTCTTTTTCTAGGCGTGAGAGGAACGCATCGAGATCCTCGCCGCTGAGCCAGAGGGCAGTGACGTCACTGTCCCTGAGTTCATCGGCACCGTACCCGAGAATCGACGCGATGCGCGTATTGAATTCCTGTACCTTGCGGGTCTCACGGTCAAATGTGAAAATCCCTGACAAGGAGTTGTGGAATATGTCCCGGTACTTCCGTTCTTTTACCACTTCGTTGGAGAATGCGGAAAGGACGACCCCCAGGGATACGATGATGTAGAACCATGCGCTGCTTGACGCATACAGTTTGATGTCAAAAGGACCGTAAATATACACAAGCCCAAGGTAGATCCACCCAAGCACAATGGAAAAATACACCCCGTGCCGTGGGGAGATATACGCAATGATGATGATGGGTAGGATATAGAGGTACGGGAATACTTCAAAGATACCGTTTTTCAGGCTGAAGATGGTGGTGATCACCGACGCCATTGTGAGGGCTGCGACGATGATGATTAAAATGAGCCGGTTTCTGGTGATGCCCGTCATTTCATGCACTTCTCCCTGCCATGATCCTGACCATTGTACGCCAACATGTCATCCCGCAGCTTTTCATCGGCGGCAGGTTATTTATACTTTTTATCAGATGCGGTGTGATTTCCATAGAGTGCGGGACAGATTTCTCCGGATGCACAGGTTATTTTTTCATGGGTATAGTCCCATTCCAGCCACTAACTTTTCTGTGAGATTTATCAAAAATACCAGTTGATGACGCTCCTGGGGGCTTCGGCATTTGCCTCCGCCCCCGCCGCTGTGGCGGCCCCCAAGATGCGATAGAACCGATTAATCGTAATAAGATCCGAAAACCCATTCATCAAAAAATGAAGCACTTTTTCGGTCTTGTATTGAGTGAATTATATTTTTCATTTTTTCACGTCGTAAATCAATTTTTATTTTGGTGGTTTAATTGGGACTATACCCTTTTTCATTACTCCCGCGGACACGAACGTGGTGGTTCCGTTCTGCATACGGTGAGCGGATCATCCGAACGGATACCATGAGATTTATAAACGTTCCAGATGCAGATACTCATTACCGGGATGATGGCATGCCGCCAAAACGTGTTCTTATTGTAGAGGACGAGGGCGTTGTTGCGCTCTCACTGCAGGCTGTACTGACCAAGATGGGCTACATGGTTGTCGGGATTGCAATCACCGGTGATGAAGCGATCAAGATCACCCGTGAAGCGCACCCCGACGTCATTCTGATGGATATCCGTATTAAGGGGGATAAGGACGGGATCCAGACAACCGAGAAGATCAATGAGTTCTCTGACGTCCCGGTCATTTACCTGACCGCATATGCGGACGATGAGACCGTCAAACGGGCGATCAAGACACGCTCCCACAGCTACCTTGTCAAACCCTACAACTCGAGGGAACTCTATTCCAACATCGAGTTTGCCATCTACAAGCGTAAGTTAAAAGACAAGGTAGGTACCGCCCGGGAAAAACTTGAACTGCTCTTGACAAAAGGTGCGGATGCCGGCGTGATCATCGACCTGAACGATCATATTGTCTTTTCCAATTCTGCGTCAGAGGTGCTGGTCGGGTGCAAATCAGAGGATATGGTAGGCAAAAACTTCTTTGATCTCTTCAACCTCAACGTGTCGCAGAAGGGTGATGCAGAGGACGAGACGATGAAGCGCATCCTCTCGCTGGATGCCATCAATTATCTCCCATCCGTCGCTACCATGACCTTAAAGAGCGGGAGGCTCAGGACTGTTGCCATCAGAACCGGGCTCATCCGCGAGGATACCGGGGAGCATAAGAATATCCTCCTCATCTTAAAAGAGATCCCCCCGGGGGATTTTGCCGCCAATACCGCCGGGAAGCAGGGTTCGTGAAGAGCGGGCAGATCCCTGCGATCAGATGTGCGTAACGGGATTTTTGCCAGCCCGGAGGAATGGCGCTGCCCCGAAGTGGTGGTCAGCCACCTTCGATCCCGTAATTCTTCTTTAAGAATGCCCGTACTTTTTCGGACTCGATCCAGCCGTCATGGAGCTGCTGGAGGATCCGGTCGATCTCCTCTGCACGGGAGAGGATCTTTTTGGCGTTCTCCCCGTCATCCATGGAAGCCAGCATCACGATAACGGTAAGGGGGTTTTTGATCTGGTCATTGAGCGTCGCAAACTGTGCCAGGTTCTTTTCTATCTGCCGGTATGCCTCGCGCCGGATCTCCTCGGATTCCTTCTGTGCAGTGATGTCGCGCCCGACCGACTGGAACTCGGTGACATTACCCCCGTCATCAAAGAAGGCGCGATTGTTCCACTGCTGCCACCGCACCGAATGATCCGGCTTGAGAACACGGTACTCGATGGATGCGGCGGGATTGTCAGGTGTCAGGGCGGCAAAATGCTGCTCCACGATACGCCGGTCATCCGGGTGGACGGGTGGGCGGAAAATAAACCCGATGGTATCGTCGACGTTCCTGCCAAAGTAGCGGAGGAAAGCATCATTTGCAAAGAGGATCGTCCGGTCGTGGGAGAACCGGCAGATCAGTTCGGTCTGGTCCTGCACCACCGCTTTAAAGCGCCGTTCGCTCTCCCGCAGCGATTCTGCTGCCTGGATCTGATCGGTGATATCCAGCATCACCCCGATCAGCCCGGCGATCCTCCCCTCGCGGTCATCAAACGTCGCCTTCTTGAAGAGCACGTCCCGGGTGGATTGCTCCGCGTGGGAAAATTTGGACTGGTACACCTGGATGCCCTGGTGCTGCAAAAGGAACGTGTCCCTGGCTTCTGAAATTTCGGCAGATTCCGGCGGCAGGATCTCATCATCCGTTTTCCCGATGATCCCGGCACGGGGAATCCCCAGGTAACTTTCGAACGCGCTGTTGCATCCGAGGTAGAAACGCCGAGGGTTCTTGTAGTAGATCGGGCTCGGGATGGTGTCGATCAGCTGCTGGAGGAAGAGCACCTGCTGGTTTAAGGACACCGTCCGTTCCGCCACCCGCACCTCCAGCTCCTCGTTTAACTTCTTTAAGAGCTGTTCGGCCTCCTTGCGCTCTGTGATGTCATAGCATGCACCCTGGATGAACAGGGTCGTTCCGTGGTCATCGGCAATGTTCTGGACCTGCTCATACACCCAGCGGACGATGCCGTCCCTGCGGATAACCCGGTACTCCCTGCCCGCGGTCGCATGCGGGGTGGTAATGATCCGCTGGTTCTCCGCCTCCACCCTCGGGCGATCATCGGGATATACCATGGAAGCCCATATAGGTGCACCCGCCATCAGGTCTCTCTCGGTATAGCCGGTGATGGCTTCCACCGCCCCATGGTAGAATTCGGGCGTGAAATCCGGGCGTTTCCGGAACGCGATGCCAAGGAAGTTCTCGACGAAACCGCGGTAGCGCTCCTCGCTCTCACGCAGTATTCTGTTCAGGTCGTGTTTGTAGAGTGCCATCTGGATGACGGAATGGAGTTCCCGCTCGTCATAGGGTTTCAGGATATACCCATACGGCTCTGTAATCTTTGCCCGTTCCAACAGTACCGTATCTGCATGCGCGGTGAGGTAGATGACAGGTATATCATACAGCGAACGAATCCGCCCGGCAGTTTCGATGCCATCCATTTTTCCGGCAAGGTGGATGTCCATGAGCACAAGGTCAGGTTTTGTCTCTTTGACTTTCCCTATCGCAAGTTCACCGGATTTGGCGTGTCCTACAACCGTATACCCCAGACCTGTTAAGGTCTGCCGGATATCTTCTGCAACAATCAGTTCGTCCTCAACGATAAATATTGAAGGGCTGGTCATGACCTGTCTGCCTTTCCAATCTTCGGATCGGTGATTTTGATAAATCCCGTTGTTATATCCATACGTGATTATTTATGCATAGTGCCATGATTGGGGTTACGTCTCCCTGCCTGCCGGTTTGTGTCCTGGTCAGATACAGGCCGCCTGAACATGGCCTGTAACTGATGCAGGCGTTCTTTTCGGATTCGGTAATCAGCATCGTTCAGCCGCCATGTCTTCCCGAAGTGTTGTCTGATATGTTCAATGATGGCAGAAATTCGTACAAGCTGGTAGTACTCATGAATCAGGACCGGGTCAAATCCCTCTTTTTGCATCTGCCCGACATCCCTGTGCATCTGACTGTCACGTTCAAAGAACACAGCAAGTGATTGTTCAAAGGTTTTGAAATCCATCGGTTTCATCATATAACCTTCGACCCAGCCACCATAGTGAATGATTTCATTATATGTCGGCTGCTTGCCGGTGAGCATGATAACCGGAATGGTACGTGTCGCCGGATTTTTCTTGATGGCATTCAGCGTTTCCCAACCGTCCATCGGTTCCATCATGATATCCAAAAGGATCAGGTCCGGGACGGTGGTTTTTAAGAGATCGAGGCACTCCTTTCCACCAGATACCGTGTGGACCTGATACTCGCTTTTTTTAAGGAATGTTGAAAAGATATCCCGGACAGCGGGATCATCGTCGACAAGCACAAGGGTGTGCATCAGGTCTGACCTCCTTGTGAGGAATCCCTCTCCCCGCCTGCCAGATCACCTTTGCCATGGCGGAACTGCCGGAGAAGGAAATTCCTGACTTTTTCTGATTCCATCCAGCCATGGTCGAGACGGGTAATGATAGTGTCGATATTTTTTATCTGCTCACCTATTTGAGGCCTGAACTTCGCGCAGTCAAGGTCGATGTATCCCATAATTGCCTGGAGGGGGTTCCTGATCTGGTCGTTTAAGATCTGGAACTGTTCCATGTTCTGTTCGAGCTGCGAGATACCTTCCCCTTTTAACTGGTCTTCGAATTCCTTGCGGTCGTTAATATCATGGTACTGGACGGCAATTCTTGTCAGGCTCCCGTCAATGTCCGGGATTGGGTATAACGTGATCTCGAACCACCTCCCGCCGTCACTCTCCTCGAACTGGACACGACAGGAGGACCCCATCACGGTTTCCAGACTGTGAAGAACGGTATTCAGTGAGCCGTCCCTGTTAAAACCGGCAACAGGCGAACCAATGACCCGTCCTGTATCCTGACCGAGCCGCTGTGCCATCGGTTCGTTCAGGGCAATGATACGGTGTTGCGGGTCAAGAAGCATAATCGCATCAGGAATGGCATTGGCAAGCGCCCGGATCGTGCGTGTATTCTCCTGCAGTTTCTGCTCAATCCCGTGTTTGTATTGCGCCATCTCGATTACCGAGTGCAGTTCGCGCTCATCGTACGGTTTTAGAATGTACCCATATGGCTCTGTGACCTTTGCCCGCTCAAGGAGCTCATCGTCAGCGTATGCAGTAATATAGATAACCGGAATTCCAAAATGTGAATGGATCTGCCGTGCTACTTCAATGCCATCCATGAGACCGGCGAGATGTATATCCATGAGTACCAGGTCCGGCCGGGTCTCTCTCACCTTCTCAATGGCGACCTCGCCTGATCTGGCGATTCCACAGACCGAATAGCCGAGTTTTTTTACGGTCTCCCTGATATCCTCTGCGACAATCGCCTCATCTTCAACAATGAAGATGGCTGCTTTCTCCATCCTTTACTCCCGGTCAACCGGAAAATATAAAATTAACTGCCTTCACCCCATCGCCGCGCCAAGGAGATTTGCAGTAATTCTTAATGCCTCAATCTCTTCAACAGACCAGTGCCGCTCCAGAATATGGAAAAATCCGATAAAACCCCACAACCTGTCTCTTATAATAATGGGCAGTATTGCCCCTGACTGAACACCGAGCAGGGAAAAGAACCGTTTTTCTGGTTCGGGAACGTTGTTTGCGGATGCTAAAATAACCTCCCCTCTGGATAGTAATTCCTGCCAGCGGGAAAGTCCAAGTGAGGGAAAGGTAAACTCTTTTAATTCCTGCGTGTGGGTGCTGGAAGAGATTTTCGGTGCAGTCCACTCATATTTCAAGCTTATTGAAGGGGAGCTTTGAGGATCCTCATGGATGGTGAAAATTCCGATTCTGCTGATATCAACCGCCAGTCCGATCTGTTCAAGGACATCGCGTATATTTGATGCAGTAATTTCGCGTGGTTTTTCGCCTTTGCCGGATTCCGGATGAGAGACCCGGAGCAGCCATTCAACCGCAGCACTCACGGCAAAGAGTATGACATCGCGTTTTTTGATCTCCTGCTCAATTTTGTGTTTATACAATGCCATTTTGATGTTGGAATGAAGCTCCCTTTCATCATACGGTTTCAGGACATACCCGTATGGTTCGGTGATCTTTGCCCGCTCAAGGAGTTCGGTGTCAGCGTGTGCCGTGAGGTAGATGACAGGAATATCATATAGCGAACGGATTTGCCCTGCAGCTTCGATGCCGTCCATCGTTCCGGCAAGGTGAATATCCATGAGCACCAGGTCCGGCTTTGCTTCTTTGACTTTCTCAATTGCAAGTTCACCGGATTTTGCAATTCCCGGAACACTATAGCCCAGACTTTTCAATGTCTCTTTGATATCGTTTGCAACGATCGCTTCATCTTCAACAATGAATACCGCAGGATTTGCCATGACATTCCTCCTCAGCCAATCTCTCGATGCATCGAGATGATAAAGGTTGTTCCTTTTTCTTTTCCGAGCTCTATTGTCCCCTCAAGCTGGTCAACAAGACTGTTCACGAGCCGCAGACCGAGTGACTCCGGGTTCTTCCAGTCGAGGTCAGGGGGCAGTCCGATTCCATCATCCCTGATGGCAAGTGACAGAACCTTATCATCGTACCGGCTGCTGATGGTGATCGTGCCTTCCCTGTCAGACGGAAAGGCATGTTTAAGAGCGTTTGAAACCAGTTCGTTGATGATCAAGCCCAGCGGGATGGCCGTGTTGATATCCACCATGGTCTTTCCGATATCAATATCTAATCTTATTTTCCGCGAATCGATTCCATAGTATGCAAAGAGCTGGGCTGTGAGAAACCGGATATATTCAGAGAGATCGATGTGCGAGAGGTTCTCTGACTGGTACAACTTTTCGTGGACAAAGGACATCGCCCGCACCCGGTTCTGTGTTTCTGCCATCACCTGTTTCAGCCATTGATCATTGATCTGGCGCATCTGGAGGTTGACAAGGCTGATGATGATCTGGAGGTTGTTCTTGACCCGGTGGTGGACCTCGCGCAGGAGCACGACTTTTTCCTGGAGTGATGCATCCAGCTCTTTAGTACGGAATTTGACCTGCTGTTCAAGTTCCTCGTTGAATTTTTTTATTATCTCTTCTGCCCTTTTTTGTTCCGTGATATCGATGAAACTCTCGATCAGGAACCGGCGCCCCTTGATTGTGATGGAATTAACCGATTTGAGTATCGGGATCCTTCTGCCGTTTTTTGTTATCAGTACACGTTCGGAATTATCAACAACCTGGTTAAGGTCCGTGATCGGGCATTTTCCCTGTTCAGCGGGGCAGATGAACGTGTGGCAGACCCTGCCAATCACTTCCTCCCGGGATGCCCCGATCATAGCGAGAGTAGCTGCATTCGTATCAACTATCATGTGAGTGGAAGGATCGATCATTAACAGGCCGGCCGGCTGGTTATGGAAGATCACCCGGAACTGCTCCTCGCTCTCGAGGAGTGCGTCTTCTACCCGTTCGCGCTCGGTAATATCAACGCCCTGTGCAATCGTGGATACCAGTTTCGCATCAGCAGTCAGGATATTTGCCGAGTTCCACAGCACCGTATGCACTGTTCCATCCACCGCAAGGATGGGGATCTTGACGCTCTCCCAGCGTTCGCCTTCCAGTGTCTTTTTGATCAGGGCAAGCGATGCGTCCCGGCTCTCTTCCGGGAACAGGATCTCAAGATGCTGGCCGATGACTTCCTGTTCGGTTCTCCCCGTCAAACGCTCGAATGCATGGTTGAACAGGCTGATCGTAAACGAAGGTTCCCAAACGATGATGGGGGCGTTTGCAAAATCGATCAGCTTGTGGAGGTACTCGTTGGTCTTGCGGAGTGTCTCTTCTGCCCGCTTGCGTTCGGTGATATCTGAGAAGAAGCCGACATTGCGCATCTTTCCATCGATGAATATATGAGTTGTGGAAATGTCCGCATAGAGAATGGTTTTGTCTTTTCGCAATAACGGGATATTCATTGCCAATGTTTTTTCGCCGCGTGCTCGGGCCATGAATTCACTTATTACATGATCTAGGGATTCTTTTGGATGAATATCCTCCACACCTAGTGTGGTAAGCTCTTCTTCAGAATACCCCAGCATCCTGCCCATCGCCAGATTTGCATGCAGGAACTTCTTTGTCTCGATATCAGCAACCAAAATTCCTTCAGCTGCCCCCTCAAAGAGGGACCGGTATCGCAGTTCGTTCTCGCGGAGTGCTTCTTCATTTCGCCTGCGTTCGGTGATATCACGCGATACCCCGAGAACCGCAGTAACATTTCCAGTCACATCTTTTAACGGCACCAGACTGGTGTCAATCCAGAATTCCTGCTTACCGAACTGAATTATCTCTTCTTTGCGAACGGGCTCTCCTGTTTCGAATACTTTTTGGAGAAGAATGCCTTGTGCATCGGCAATAGCAGGCGGGAACAGATCTTTTCTTGATTTTCCAATGACCTGATCGTAAGGACGGCGGAACATCTTTAGCGAAGCGATATTGGCATACTTTATGGTATCATCCTTGCCAATGATGAATATCCAATCGGGTGTCGCTTCCGCAAGGGTACGATACCGCTCTTCGCTTTGCAGAAGCGCCTCTTCTGCCCGTTTATGATCAATGATATCACTGAACATGACCATGAGGTGGGGTTCTCCGCCCGATTTGAAAGGCGCAAAGATCACATCCAGCCATTGGTGGAACCCGAATGTCGTGGTGATATTAACCTGTACTAAAGAGGTCTGCTGTGAGGTCAGCGTTTTCATTGCCGGTTCATACAAACCGGATTCCTTCCACGACTGGATATGATGAAAATTCTGCTCTTTGAGTCTATCGACTGTTGTGCTAAGAATTTTAGCGGCAGCTTCATTTGCCGAGATACATTTACCTGTGGTTTTGTAGGTAATAATGCCTACAGGGGAGCTATTCACAATCGCCCTGTTGACTTCCAGTGCCTCAGCAACGGCCTCTTCTGCCGCTTTGCGCACGGTGATATCCCGGCAGACTGTGAGGATCCGTGGTGTGCCCTTTGTTTGAACCACTGTGGCGTTGATCTCTACAGGAATAATTTTACCGGTTGAATCCACATAATCAATTTCCAGGTTCCTGATATACCCGTCCCTGGCGCACTTCTTCACAGCCTCGGCATTCTTCTCCTTCTCGTACCCGGCAGTCCATTCAACCACGCTCCTTCCAATAATTTCTTCCAGCGTGTGATATCCTGTCAGGCGGACGTATTCCGGGTTTGCATCAAGTACTCTGTCATCCGTATCGATGATAACATAGCCGGTCCCTGTTGTCTCGACAAGCGCTCTGTACTGCTCCTCGCTTGCTTTCAGTTCCTCTTCTGTCTGTTTGTGTTTGGTGATATCACGGACAGACATAGCAACTATCCCGCAACAATTATTCCTTCTCCTGCAGCACCATGGAGAATGCAGTTCCCGCACTCTGGTCGAGTTCAATGGATCCATTCAGTTGTTCAACCAGCGAGATGACAAGGCGAAGGCCAAGCGACTCGGTATTGCGCCAGTCCAGATCAGCGGGAATCCCAATACCATCGTCCTTGACCAGTACGGATAACGTATGGTTTTCCTTCAGGACAGATATGAAGATCTCTCCTTTTTCTCTGTCGGGAAACGCATATTTTAATGAATTTGAGATCAGTTCGTTAATGATAAGTCCGAGAGGAATTGCCATATTGATATCGACATGGATGTCCCGGATATCTGTTGTGAGCGTAATCCCCCTGCTTTTTGCCCCGTAGAACTGGATCAGGCCGGTCCCAAGGAACCGGGTGTAGTCATCGAGGTTGATCTGTGCAATATTTTCGGCCTGGTACAGTTTTTCATGGACAAGAGCCATTGCTTTGACCCGGTTCTGGCTCTCCCTGATTGCGGCGAGGATTTTTTCATCCGTGATATACCGTGACTGAAGGTTCAGGAGGGAAATAATAATCTGGAGGTTGTTTTTCACCCGGTGATGGATCTCCCGGAGCAGGACTTCTTTTTCACCCACCGTTTTATTGAGTTGCTTTTCAGCATCAAGGCGTATGTCAATTTCCGTCACCAGTTTCAGGTTAACATCTGAGAGGTCTGACGTTCGTTCGGTAACTTTGCGTTCAAGATCCTCGCTGAATGTTTTTATGGCTTCTTCTGCTGCTTTGCGCTCGGTGATATCCTGCACAAGCCCGAACATCTTTTTCGGCTCATGGAGGTCATTAAACTCCGGTCGTCCCTTCGCCCAGATCCAACGGATAGCACCATCTTTCCTGCGGATGCGGCATTCGAATTCCCAGTTCGAGAAATTTTCCAGTGACTGCCCGAATTTTGTGTCCACAATGGACCGGTCTTCAGGAAGGACATGGTTGAGGAACATTTCATACGTCCACTCCGGGAGAAGTTCTTCATAGCCGAAGATCTGATCATGGTGAAGTGATCTCCATGCCGTATGATTCACCAGATCAAGCTCCCATGTGCCGATTTCTGCAGCGTTCAGCGAGAAAATGATCCGTTGTCCACTCTCAGCAAGCGCCTGCTCCGTTTGTTTGCGTTCGGTGATATCGATGAAGATGAACAGGTACCCGATCAGTGCTTTACGGTTGTCACGGATCTCTGTCGACCTCATCAGGACGATTTTTTTATCATCCTGTGATCGTCTGACCACCAGTTCAATACCTTCCCCGGCACTTGCTGCTATCAGGAAATCCTGTTTTGGAACCTCTCCGGTTTTTGCCCAAGCGACTACCGGGTTGGTAACCTCATCTGCGAGCGGAGTACATAAGGAGAGCAGGTGGGTGAGACTGGTATTTACCATCGGGGTTTCGAACAGTTCATCTGCCTTTGGGTTTGATCGGAGGACCGTCATGTCGGGATCACAGACCACGAGTGCTTCTCCCGCATGTTCAAGGATCAGGGTAGCGAGATTGCCTTCCGCGATCAGTTTCTGGTCCCGCCTGCGCTCTGTAAGGTCGGTCACAACGATACTCAAGCCCGTGCCCTGCGCAATGGAGAGCGGTTTCATCGACAGCTGCACCGGAATGTCCCTGCCATCGTTCCGAAGGAATAACTCTGTTTCGGACACCCCGGACTGTGCCTTCTCCCAGATCTCGTTCCATGATTGCCGGGAATCAGGTGCAATATAGGAAAAAAAAGAGTTCCCGATGATCTTTTCAAGGGGCAGTTGGAGGATTGCTGAAAAGGCTGCATTGCAGTAGAGGATGGTGCCGTCCGGTGTGGCGGTCACCGCACCTTCTGTCATGGTTTCGACGAAGAGCCGGTAGGGCTGGTCTGCATTCTCAAGGGTATAGATCTTATCCCCTTGGGCAGTCGAAATAACGAGCCCATCAACCTCCCCGCTGCGTATCGCACGGATCGTCTCCTCAAGCTCGTCAACCCGTGCCCGTAAGGATGCAATTTCCTGCTCGGGTTTTTGGGTGGAGCCAGCCATAACAATCCTCATACCATTTTTTTGCTTATCGCTTTTCGCGCAGGTCAAGACCGATCAGGATGCGATCCTTGTCTGACATATCCCCGATGATCCTGCGCAGGGGCGGGGGAAGTTTCTTGATCAGGGTGGGGACTGCGATGATCTGTTCGTATTTGCCCAGCGTCTTCTTCTGGTAGATGTCGATGACTTCGAGTTCGTACCTTCCCTTGAGATATTCCTCGCAGATCTTTTTGATGCTCGTAACCGCTTGTTGCGATCGGGGGGAGGATCCGATGATATACAGGCGCAGCACATAGGTGCTTGTCTCCCGTTTATGGATTGCCTCCTCGTACGCTTTTGTTACATCTTCCTGTTGTTTTTTTTTCATACTCTCCGGATCTCCTCAGGTATCATTCCTGATTCACTCCATTTTTTTCAGGTCAAGACCAACCAGCACATTTTCCGTGTCGGAAAGGTCACCGATGAGCCTGCGCAGAGGTGGGGGGAGTTTTTTGATCAGGGTGGGGATCGCGATTATCTGGTCTCCTGTGGCAAGCTTCGGGTTGGCCATAAGATCGATCACCTGGAGTTCATATTCTCCTTTGAGGTGGTCCTCGCAGATCTTCTTCAGATTGGCAAAAGCAGTGAGGGATTGGGGGGTCTGCCCGGCGACATACAGCCGCAGGACATAGAGTTTTTCCCCGGCCGGTTCCGGTTTGGATTTTTTTAAACGTTTTGGTTCGGTCATCATCATCCTCCAATCCTCGTGCACGGTTGCCTGTCCTCACCTGTCCGCAGAACGGTGGGCTGCCATATCCTTGCGCTCGCCACTCATCAATTTCTTGCGTCCCAAGTCCTGTTCGGTCAGGACCCGCATCTCCCGCTCCTCCTGTGCATACTTCTCCTTAAGAGCGGCAATATCGGTCTCCATCGAACGCTTTTTTTGTTCAAGGTCACGCCGTTTTCCTGCGATCTCCTGTTCCCGTGCCAGTTTGCCCGCCCGTTCCTTTATCTCCTGTACAGACCGCGCTGAGCCAAGCAGCACCCCTTCGCTGCCGATATACACGTCGAGCAGCTCTATGCCGTTGTCCGACAGGACAAATTCCCGTACCTGGTTGGAATGCGCCATCCCCCGGCTCTT
>CAZVFG010000021.1:14379-21265 GCA_964626125.1 uncultured Methanoregula sp. | reverse complement strand
GCAGTTGCCGCAACAACCTTGGTCTTCTGGATGTTCCCTGCCATACCAAATACAAACGCAGCGATGACCGCTGCGAGGATCACCGTGATGGCGACCATCAGAATCACACCGATGACGGGTGATACTGCCTCTTCATTTTTCATGAGTTTCATTAATCACACCTCAAATAAATGTCCGGACCGGACATGACAATGTATGAAGAGCAATTATAAATTAATCATATTTAAAGATTTCGTGGAAAACCGTCGGAGGATTCATATTCTCCCCATTAATTTGTCTCCTTCATTATCCATTTACATAAATACCATAGTTACTTAACTTAGTTACTTAAGAATTTATAACGAAAAATTGCCGCTCTCCCGTTCAGTTTTCAATGCAGGACACGATATACCCATGCCCGAAGTGACCGTACTGATAACCGATATAAACAAGGCCTCTGATTTTTATCGTCAGGGAATTTCTTTTGGCAAACAGGGACGGCACGAAGAGGCGATCCGTGCATTCTCCTCTGCGCTCACTCTTGACCCCCAATTTGCCCTTGCGTGGGTGGGACAGGGTTTCGCTCTCGGCAAAGTGGGGAAGTATGGGGATGAGATCGAGTGCTGTGACAAGGCTCTTGCGATCGACCCTCTCTGTGTCGCTGCCCTTAATACGAAGGCGTTTGCACTCGGTATGCTGAACCGGTTTCATGAGAAGATCGAATGTTGTGATCAGGCGCTCCGGATTGATCCGGAAAACGCCACAGCATGGAACAACAGGGGAGTCGCTTATGGAATGCTCGGGAACTTTGAGGAGGAGATCCGCTGCTGCGAGCGTGCACTTTCCCTGCGGCCCCGGTACCTCTCGGCAATGGTGAACAGGGGTTATGCACTCGGAAGACTAAAACGGTACGAGGAAGAGATTGTCTGTTATGACCGCTCCCTGAAAATCTATCCATACTACTTCTCTGCTGTCCTGAACCGGGCAGTCGCACTCAATAACCTGAAGCGTCACAGGGAAGCGCTGGAGATGCTTGAGCGGGCACTTGAAATCGAACCTGATCACGCGAAAGCACTTTACCAGATGGGGCTTTCGCTCTCAATATTGGGACGGCATGAAGAAGCGATTCCCTGCCTTGAACGAGCCCTGACACTAGATTCGACCATGGCAGATGCTTGGGTGGTGCTCTCCAACTCCTGCTTTATGCTCGGAAGACTGGATGAATCAGCGCGTGCATTTGACAAGGCATATTACATCGATGTGCATGAAGTCAGATCCGGTATTGTGAAAGGCATGTCGCTGTTAAAAGGAGGAAAATTTGACGAAGCGATCCGGTCCCTTTCTGAAGTGCTCGGCATTATGCTCCGCTAGATAACGTATTTTTTTGCCTTTTTGTTCCTCTTTGGATCCTGCCGGCGCCTATTTATGGCACTCCCGCAAACTGAGCTGTATGGATGTTGAAGAGTATGTCCGGCGCCGTCTCAGGCATGGTGTTCCGGACAGTTCGATAGAACAATCGCTTTCCCGTCATATCATCGCAATAAAAGAGGGTGATCCCGCATTTGCATCTACGTTTGCTCGTGCTGTTATGGAAGAAGTGAGAAATACTCAGCAGCTCCAGGGCGACTTTTTTACGTTCGAAGCCGCGGGTGTGAAGATGGGTGAGCTTGGTGTGGGATCCCGTGGGGAGGGGGATTTTTTTGCCCACCGTCAGATCGCCCGTATTATCGGGAAGACGTCCGCATCGATCGGAGTTGATGAGATGGATGATGCCGGTGCCGTCTCCACTGATGGAAAATACATCATCTGTACTGTGGATGGTATGCACTCACGCCTCTCCGATTATCCGTTTCTTGCCGGATTCCATGTTACGCGTGCCACGCTCCGTGACGTATACGTCATGGGTGCCCGGCCGATCATGCTCTTTTCTGATATCCATGTCGCGGATGATGGCGACGTGGCAAAGATTTTTGACTACACTGCGGGTATCACCGCTGTTGGCGAGGTAATGAAGGTCCCCCTTGTTACCGGATCCACGCTGCGTATTGGGGGAGATATGGTGCTCGGCAGTCGCATGACCGGGTGTGTCGGTGCAGTAGGAGTTGCCGAGCATCTCACGGCCCGTAAATCGATGCAACCGGGGGATGTCCTGCTTATGACCGAGGGAGCGGGAGGGGGGACTATAGCAACAGCAGCGATCTATTCAGGTTATCCTGATGTTGTTGAGCGGACCATCAACCTTCATTTCCTTAATGCCTGTGAAACCCTCATGAAAAGTGAGGTATTCCAGAATGTTCATGCCATGACTGACGTGACCAATGGTGGGTTGCGTGGGGATGCATTCGAAATGGCAGAGACCGCACAGTGCCGCATTGTTATTCATGAAAAAGCTACCCGTGAACTGGTTGAACCCCACGTACAGCAGATGCTGGAAGATCTGAAGATTGATTACCTCGGCGTTTCCATTGACGCCCTTCTGGTTGTCGCCCCCCCGGATTCAGCAAAGGAGATACGCCGTGTTGTGGAGTCTGCCGGTGTTGTGATAAGGGAGATCGGGTCAGTGGAGAAAGGAGCTCCCAAATCCGTTCTGTGTATTGACGGTAAGGAGCGCGATTTCTCTCCAAGGTTCAGGGAATCTGCGTACACACCGGTGAAAAAGGTGATCGACAGACGTGTCGGTAATTTCGAGGAGATGAAGAAAAAGGTGCTCCTCGCATCTGATGCAGCCCTTCAGAAAAAACACCGGGTGCTTTCGCATCTGCATCGCACGATGAAAAAATGAAATTGGCAAATTTTTCAACAACCCAGCTTCGGTACCCGATTGAATCCACGATCAGGTAAAATACCATTCAATAGAGAACCACTGGCTTCTATTGATTATTCGGGTTTAGTACCGTTTACACAGATATTGTAAGCGAGCTGTGGCAGGCGTCTCTCAATGAATGGCTCCACCTTTCGGGCGAGATGAAAGAGGGGATCGATCAGGTCAATGTGGGCAAACGAACACCACTTTATTTGGATATCCATAAAACCGGCAGTTGTGAACATGTCAACCATCTCTTCCGCATTGTAATAGTGTTCGCCAAAGTCCCGCATGACCACATGGTTCACCTGAATTCTCTCACTAATAAAGTATATGGCAGGGATTCCGCGGGTGAGCAGGTTCTTTCCCAGTGTGCAGACCGCGAGAGTTCCCCCCGGTTTTAGTACACGGAATGCTTCATCCAGCACTGCCCGGGGGTCTTTCATGTAACTGAATGCAAGGAGACTTGCGACAGCATCAAAGGATTCTTCACAAAATGGGATTGTCTCTCCTGTCCCAACAACAAACTCCCTCTCTTTGCATCGTCTTCTCGCCTGCAGGATCATTCCCCTGCTGATATCAAGCCCAATGGCCGTACCCTGTGCAACACCATATTTCTCAACAAAAAGACCTGTACCACACCCGATATCAAGCAGGAGACCTTTTTTTGGGAGCACTTCTATGAGGTGACGGCTTAAATGGGTATGGTAGCTTCTCCCACGGGAATGATCATAATGATGGTCGTACCGGTCGGCAACGTCATCATAATGCCTCTGGATTTTTTCCTGCATCACCCTGCTCACGTAACCACTTCCTTACATTCGGTGAGCAATGAACCGATCTGGACGAATTCGTTATTGCAGTGCCCGATTCTGACATCGGCATCAGCAAGGGCGATTGCGAATTTTGGATCGTTGTATTCGCGGTGGACTATAGCACGCACTTGTTCAAGCACCTCTGAACCTGAAAGGCCGTAATTGATGATGAGTGATTCAAGTTCCCGCGTGGCTTTCCGGATATCCCCCTTCCTGACGGCGGCCATCGCGTTAGAGGTCACATTCCCTGTCTCCGAATGAGTCATAGCAGCAAGGTCTACTCTCGTTCCCGACAGTAGGGAAAGTTGCAGGAGCATGATCGCACGGCGGAGATCCCCCTGTGATGCCTGCACAATCAGTTCGAGGTTATCCTTATCACAAGCATGCGCATCATGACCTGTGGACTCTTTTTGCCGTATTGCAGCGAGGTAAATCTGCATCAGGGCGCTGTCGATGGGGGCAAAAAAGAGGGGAAGGCAGCGTGAGGAGATTGCAGGGATAATTGCACTGGGATTCGTGGTTGTGAAAACAAACCGGCAGGTAGTGCTTGTCCGCTCCATAGTCCTTCTCAACGCCTGCTGTGCGTCTCTTGTCATGGAATGGGCATCTTCAAAGACCATTAACTTGAAGTCAGCATCAAGCGGGCGCAGTGCTGCATATGACTTAATAATATATTTGAAGTTGGTAAGCAGGCTCTCCTGTTTCCGGTACAGGTGGGTGTACCGCCCATCCTGTTCAAGGTAATTTTTCCCTTGTAAAAAAAGGTCCGCTGTCTGGAATATTGATGTATTTATCTGCCAGTTCTCGCCATAAAGGTGCCGTGCAAAGCAATCGATTGCTGAGGTCTTTCCGGTACCATGTTGTCCTGTCAGCATCATGTGAGGAACAGAACCGGTTTTTGCAAACGAAGCAAGGTGTCTAATGACCGGTTCCTGCCCGATGATTTCATCCAGAATCTTGGGGCGATACTTCTCAGTCCAGAGCATGGGAGAGCCTCGCAGTCATTTCACGTATTGCGTCTGTTAAAAGATAATTGTTATCGAATGAAACAGTAAGGCGATCCCGTTCGTCCCGGGATAATTCATTACAAGCCCTCATGATATTGGGTAATGCCCGGGTCAGCTCATCAACAATGGTCAGGGTCGCGGCGCGAGCGGTCCGGGAAAGGGGATTGAGGTCGATCGCAATCACGGTCTTTCCCATAGTGACCAGCGCTTCGCACCGGTCGCCATCTTCCAGAGGTACGAGTACAACATCGGATGAAAAGATGCCATTACGCCGGCACCATGCCCGGTCATGCGAGAGCGGGAGTAACCGCTCAGCCTCGCCGGAGAAGACCTCCACTCCGGCGTCCTGTAAAAGACGTTCAATCGACTTCACACGTTTGGTTGTCCTGTGGAACAGATTCACCTCAACCAGCGCACCACTCGACCTCTGGAGGTCGGCGATCTCAGGTGCGGCGAGGGCTGCGGTGTTGCCATTAACAGAAATTACCGCGTGGTGCGCTGCCATCAGGAGGGCTGCTGCTGTCTGTTCGGCAAGAAATGCACTTTTTGTTGTTTTTTCACCTATAAGATAATCAAATGCCTCTCCTCTCCCGTGAGCGGAAAGTCCCTCAAGTGAGACGATCCCCCTTTTTGCACAGCGTGCGAGTCGCTCCCTGGTCTTGAGCGAATAATACCGGGGATGGTCACGGGGGATCATGCAGCAGCCTCTAAAATCATCGGCCCCTGATGTGCAACATGCAGTTCGTATGTCCTGCCAAATCTCGAGAGTACCCCTCGTGCCCCTTCTCCGTATGCAAACACTCCATTGCCGAGCATAGTCATACTTGCCGGAACTCCTGCATCATCACAACAAATGAGGACTTCTTGTATAAGGGGTGTTGCCAGCCCGCTTCGCTCTGCAAAAGTTCGTGAAAGCCGGAAAAACTCCTCCGGGTCTTCTGGTTCTTTTATGGGGAACGCTGAGGCAACCCTGTCCATCTGCTCCTTTGAACCAAGCACAGATGGCGTGTGGATGGGCCCGAAACTCACTGCATAGAGAGGTTTAGGGAGATTGAAATACCGGCGAACAGGCGCGGCGACACCTGCAGACGCGCGCACAACCAACCCTCCCCCGCGGGATGCGGCAACATCACCCAATCCGGTGCGGTGTGTGATCTCCGCTTCATGAGCAATACGGGTAATCCGGTCCTTGCCCAGTCCAAGTTCGTACAGGTGATCCAGCGCTGTGAGCGTGGCAAGAAGGGAAGCAGCAGAGAGTCCGAAGCCCGCTCCAATCGGAAGGTTACATTCGGTGGAGACGGTTGCAGTAACCGAGAGCAGGTTCATGACATAGGTAATCGGGGGGGAATCGTGTGCAATCACGGCTTTTGCACCTGATTTATCTTTTTTGTATACGCAAACTGATATTTTATCGGATTGTTCTGCCCGCGCAACAACCCCTTCACTGATGACAATACCGGCGCCAATACTACCCGTCGTGGCCACATCCTTTCCGAAAATACGTTTAAAGTAGCCGGAAATATGGCCCGGACAGAATGCAACCACCTCACGCACCATGAGCATCGAAATCCATTGGTAGATTATGGTTATGGTTCATCATCCTCGATAAAATAATCATCGCAGGAACGGATGTCAGAATACCAAAAAAAAGCGGAGCAGCATTAATACATTAAAAAATAATCAGGAGTTTTTTTGTTGTAAAGCGAGAAGAGAATTCCAGATCGCGATTGCTGCTGCTTCCTTACTTCCGTCTATTGTTTCGCTTCGGTCTTTTGTCCGCAATACAAATACACCCTCCTTGGACCCCATAGTATCGGGTGTGTTACACACAACCATCACTGCCCCTCGTTTCAGAAGATCACGCGCCATCCTTTCTGAATCCCAACCCAGCTTGAATGCCACTGTGACGGGTTTGAAATTTGAAATGACCTCATCGAGAAGCTTGGGGAGCGGGATCAGGTCAATACTAGATGCTCTTCCGCTGGGGATCTTTCCTTTAATTTTTATTGGTGCAAAATCCGAGATTGCGGCAGCGCTGATATAAATTTCAACACCACTTTTCGATATACATCCGGTCACCTGATTATACATCTCCTCCCCTGTTTCTGCAAATATATTATTCACGCAGGGAAAGATATCCCGGTGTACAACCGTCACATCAGCTCCGAGCCGGAACGCATGGAGGGCGAGCTCCCTGCCCATCTGCCCGGAAGATCGTGTTGTCAGCACACGAACATCGTCTACCGGCTCCCTGCACGGTCCACTTGTGATCAGTACGCGCC
>CAZVFG010000021.1:12484-14279 GCA_964626125.1 uncultured Methanoregula sp. | reverse complement strand
TCACCGCAATAACCTACATGCTCCACCATACCGGATAACCGGGTGATGACGGGTCGTGCGGATGCATAGGTAAGCGCATCAGGATGGATGATTCCGGTTGCCGCCTGACTCATAACGACCTGCACCCCGGCCCCTTTGCGACGGAGCTCATGGATGAGTTTCACGACTTCGACTGCCGCGATGCTCCCGGTAACTCCGATAACGATCTCCTTTCCGGCAAGTGTCTGCACCTGTGTCATGCAATCATCACGTCCTCAACTACGTGCCATGTGTGCGGGCGGTATTTCTTTACCTTATGTACGTGGATCTCTGCAGAAAAACCTGCGCGTGCAAGTTGTGAATGGACCTCGTTCTCAACGGAGCCAAGACTATGAAGGTGGATGACACTCCCGCTACGGATATGCTCCAATGCCTGCGGCAGCATCGTGATGGCATCGAAATGCCCCATGACAATCCGATCATAGGTTCCCGACATCAGGTCCCTGCAGTCCCCACAGGTTGCCTGCACACGGAGAGAAAGTCCATTCTCCAAAACATTTCTCTCAAGATATCCGAAAGCAACAGGATTGATCTCCATCGCATGAACCAATGCCCCGCAGCCTGCCATGGGAATTGTGAAATACCCGATGCCGGCATACATGTCTGCCACACGTTGATTTTTTCCGGATTTTCTTATGAGATCTGCCATCCGCCGCTTTTCTTCAAGATTACCCTGCGCGAACATGACTTTTTGAGGGTCGAATATATAAATAAAATTGTTCTCGAGATGGTACACTTCCCCGACTTCTCCATACACTACTTCGCTCTCCGGTGTTCGTGTATGGTCATGCAGGGAACGAATCCACAGGATACCCTTTGGTTGGCGTACGTTTACCATCCTTTCAATGTCCTGGTGCGAAGGTTTTCTTCCATGGATCACGGCAACATCACCAAGCATGAAAAAACCTCTTCCGTGATACTGCCTGCGTTCAATAATTTCGCAATCGAAAGGAAAGCCTTCCTTCACCGGCGTATAAGCAGTTGCTCCAGTAACGTATGGTCTGCGCTGAGAGTCGACCCAGTCCTCCTCCTGTATCTCTGCAAGGTCTTCTTTTGGAACCGTCCGCGTTCTCATAGTTCACCGGAGAATCACAAGATGATCATCGTCTCGCAGGATCCGAATGTGCTGTCCTGTCCTGAAATCATGAATCTGCCCGGCAACACATTCACGTGTCGCAAATGTCACCGGGTCGATAACACCAATGGTATCACCGGATGAAAAGGCGACCATCGCATCTTCAGCATTCCGTGCGCTTCCAACCAGCTTTTCGACCTCCCCTTCTTTCACAACCTTGATCGCTCCTTCAGAAAAGTCGAACACTCTCATATTCCGGGGATCTACCTGAATAACCTCCCCGTAGCGTCCCCGGAACCTGATCACATCACGCTTCTGGTATTTCGGGAGGCGCACCGAATACGTGATCCGGAAGAGCTGCTGCCCGTTTCTTTCTCCGATTAGTTTGGGATGCGTGGAAAACCTGCCCCCCAGTTCCGCGGTGATTTTCCTGGCGATGAGAAGCCCGATGTGCTGGGAGCCGACTATTATATCCAGTCCATCCCGGATTTCATTCACATCTGATACAAATGATAAGCGCTCACCACCGGTCTGGAGTGACTCCTCGACCTCGCATGCAATACTGGCCGCCATCTGTACTTCGTAAGGACTCGGAATACGGTCATGTGCCCGTACCTGCACAACCCCTTCATAATAGTTGCCGCTGATACGGTTGCAGCGATCGCATTGTTCTTTCTGCCA
>CAZVFG010000021.1:1821-12384 GCA_964626125.1 uncultured Methanoregula sp. | reverse complement strand
TGTTCACAAACCCCCTCATCCTGTGTTGGATTCCCGCACTTCGGGCAGAACCGGTCCTTGATGCTCATTTCCTTACATCCTGAAGATTAGCGCGTGCGGAACATTGTTAATCATGATGCACCCGGAACGTGTAACCAGTCCCATGTCAATGGCAAGGGTAACAGTGCGCTCTCCCATCAGGTTGGCATTCTCTGCACGTGTGAGGGCTTCACGGACTTCATTTTCACTGGCACGGCAGTTTCCATAGAAAGATTCAGTGATATGCACTTCGATTTCGCCGTCGCTGATAGTGGTGTTGAGCAGTTCAGCGTCGCACACCGCCACGACATCGCCATTCTGGGGGGAGCGGTGGATTTTCAAAAACATTGATCACTCATTGGGAGGGTGTGATAAAAAAGGTGACCGGAGTCTAGGAAAGTATGATTGGCACGCCATACACCATCTCCACCGTCTCTGCATGGATTCGGTGACAGTCCTCCTCGCTGATAAGCCCCTGCGCGAGCAGCTGCTTTGTAAACCGGGGTACTGACTTTGGACCGATTACGGCACCAGGTCGTGAGTTCTCGTCCATGTAATCGCTCTCCATGGTAAATCGCCGCTTCTCCCTGCAGAGCTTAGGGATGACCTCATGGGTTGCAATAAACGAGGGCAGGAGGTGGGTATCCGGTGTTGCGTAGTGTTTTACGACCCGGTCCGGCTTTATACCGGCACGCCGGGCCATTTCGACAACATCATCACACGGTCCGGCCTCCGCGTGGATCTGGAGGGCGCAGTTACACTCTTTTGCGAGCTGTAGTGCATGCGTGAGAATATCATTGGAAGCCGACCAGATCTCGGGGCGGACCTCATAGTGCGGGCGACCGCTTTTGAGTGCATATGCATCCCCGTCCATTACATAATGCGCAGCGAGGTCAAGCCCCCCTTTCATAACCGCTACAACACTCTCTAATCCAAGACGGTCCTCAAGCCGGGAAATCTCCGCCGGATGTACTCCGAGCACCGGATAGACCACGATCCCGAGCTCAGATATCATATGTCCGATACGGACTGTTTCATCAAAGACAGAGGAATAATCGGTTCCGGACGATGGGTCCACGCCCAGTGACCATGAGGGTTTTGAAACAAGGAAGAGGTGCGTGCCTCCTGAACGCATGAAGTCTTTTGCGGCTTCGATCCCCCGCCCGTTCTTCGGGTCGATGTGGATGTGGTCGTCAGTGATGGGGAAGGTATCCGGTCTCAAGGCATTCCACAACCTGCATGAGGGGATATCCGTTAAATGGGGAAAGTCGTGCCCTGCAATACGCAAATCCTGCCCGGGTGACGATTTCGACATCAAACATCAGACCGGAGAGTTCGCTATACCCGAATCTGTTAGGCAGCATGAGGTTGCGGTCGAGGCACACGGTGATCTCTTCCACACAAGGCTGGAGGATGACGCTTTTTTCAATTGCGGATTCCACACTCGCTGCACTTTCCCGCGATACCGGGGTACCGATCCACTGGTGATAGAGTGCTCCCAGTTTAATCCCTGCTTCAAAGATTGCCAGTTCCCTGTCGTTTTGCATAATTTACACTCTAAATGAGCTGAATGATCCCGTTCTTTGGTTCCATTGCCTCACCATTCCGCAGGAGCATATCGATACCCTCGCGCACCTTATCTCTCGCAAATCCTTTTTGTGATGCCATGTCGATCACCTGATCGATGGCGGCGCGTTTGCCTTCTCCTCCGATATCACGGATTGCATCCTTAATTACCCGTACGATATCGCGTTTCTCTTTGGATATGCCCGTTACTACTTTGTCGATGTCAAATGTGCCGGTCCTGGCATCATATGCAATCTGGCGCAGGCAGGCATCAACAATATGGATCACCCGTTCCGCATCAGCCTGCTCGATGGTATTTGAGAGACGGATACGGGCGCTTGCTTCTGCAAGCCGTACGAGCGCCTCCAGCTGCCGTGCGGTCACCGGAACGGGCTTGTTTGGTTCCGCAATCCCCCTGAGTTTCAGGTAATAGGTGACAAGCGCTTCTTTTGCTTCTGCTGAAAGTATCGGGTAACAGGACCGTTTTGCATATGCGACATATTTACGGAAGAGGGACGGTTCAATATCAGGTTTTACCGGCGTGAGTTGTTGTTCGATATACTCCTCGGTGACCCCGGGGATCGGTGTCTTGCGGTGCTGTGCAATCAACTCGCCAATGCCATGGGCCTTGAGGATATGTTCGGCGATGGCAAGATCCCGTCTCTGCTCGGGTTGATCGGTCATGATGAAAATCAGGTCAAACCGCGAGAGCAGGGAGGGAGGCATGTTGATCTGGTCTGCGATATCACCGTACATGTCGAATCTGCCGTATTTCGGGTTTGCCGCACCCAGAAGGGCGCAGCGGGACTTGAGCGTTGCAGTGATCCCTGCCTTTGCAACGCTGATAGTCTGTTGTTCCATCGCTTCGTGAAGCGCGCTCCTGTCCTCTTTCTGCATTTTGTCCATCTCATCGACCGCGGCGACGCCCATGTCGGCGAGCACCAGCGCCCCCGCTTCAAGTGTCCAGCGCCCTTCACCGAACTCATCCTTGACCGCTGTCGCTGTCAACCCTGCTGATGTGGACGACTGTCCGCTTGTGTAAATCGCGCGGGGGGAGAGCTTGACGACGTACCTCAGGAGCTGGCTCTTTGCTATGCCGGGGTCCCCGATGAGCAGGACGTGAATGTCACCGCGCAGATGGGTGCCGTCCGGCATCTCCTTGACTATGCCCCCGAAGAGCTGGAGCGCAATCGCCTCCTTTACATCCTCGCTCCCGTAAATCGTGGGGGCGATTGAATGCGTGATCTTCCGGTAGATCATCGGGTCATGGGAAAGCTTCTTGATTTCATCTTCCGCGTGTTCGTCGATCTCCACCTCTTCAAACTCTTTTTCCTGGATCTCGATGGAATTGCATTCCAAAAAAATGTCAAAGACCGTGCTCTTCTCTCCCCTGACTATTCGTTGCATCGATCGCAGAATCCCGTTGATTACCACCCGGTCACCCGGTGATACCAGCCCGGCAAGGTCATCAGTTATATCAATATCGAGTGTCTGTGGTTGTTCACCGCCACGCAATCCTTCAGGAGATTCCTGTACTCTGAGTTTTTGCGAATCGACAAACTTGGAACGTTTGGGTAAAAGTTCCAGTTTTTTGAATGTGCACCCGTCAGTGGCACATCCTTCAGGCTCGATGAATTTTCCGTACTTCTGCTTTTTTATGGTGAAATGTCCTGCTGGGCATTTGAAGACCGCTTCGATAATCCTCGGGCGGACTTCGGTGGTCTTGCGCAAAATGCCTTCAATGGAGATGAACCGGTTAATGTCACCGGACCTGATATTACGGACGCCAACTTTTTGCGGGAGGTTTTTAAACCTGACATTGATCCCTTTTGGTTCTTTTCCGTCCTTTGTCCGGATCAGCTGGTTGCTTTTGATCGCGTCCCAGACGTCTTCAAGAACCTTTCCCGGGTTTCCCAGAAGTTCATCGGCAAGTGTAATCCCCGCTTTGCCGAATTTCTCGATCTCGCGGTAGTCGACATAAAGAGACCGGCGGTAAGGGAATTCACGGCCCAGCTCACCAAGTTCCTTTTTATACCGGCTTTTTAAAAACCGGCTCCAGTCCGATGCCCTGTCAGGAACGCTGTCCTGCGCATCCTTATCCACGCCCGCACCTCATGACCGTTCCTGTGCCGAAAGCACGAACCGCGCAATGAGTGCTTCCATCTGGATGTCGGTGCTCGCGCCTTCCGAGAGGCGGAAATCCGCCTCACCCAGATGATCGATCAAACGGACCTTAAGCCCCCGCTCCATATTCCGCCTGAGAAGGGCACGGTAGCACTGGTTGATCAGTTCATTTGCGGCAATCCCGCGTTCATGCAATAGATGGGAAAGGAGCGATTCGGCACCATCGAATTCCCCGGAAAGGGAGAGGTTCAGGAGTTCATCAATTTCCTCCGGGCGGGCAGTCGAGGTGATCGCATAGACCATCGAATCATCAACATTTTTGTTGATGATCGCTGCCCCCTGGAGGGCATTGATGGCCTTGCGCATATCACCCTGTGCGATGTAGACCATCGCATCCATGGCATCCGGACTGACAGTAAGCCCTTCACGGCGTGCAATGCGCAGGATCTCCTCTTTGATTGCTGCGGGGGAGAGCGGTTTGAACCGGTAGATTGCACAACGGCTCTGAATCGGATCGATGATCTTGGAAGAGTAGTTGCAGGAGAGGATGAACCGGCAGGTCTGCGCATAACTCTCCATCGTCCTGCGCAGTGCCGCCTGTGCATCAGTGGTGAGCGCATCCGCCTCATCCAAAAAAAGGATTTTGAAGGTTGAATCGCCAAGCGGGGTGGTCCGGGCGAACTGCTTGATCTGATTGCGCACGACATCGATACCCCGCTCATCTGATGCGTTCAGCTCACGGAAGTTCATCTGCCATGATTCACCAAAGATCTCCCGCGCAAGGGTGACTGCGGCGGTTGTTTTTCCTACACCGGCACTTCCCGTGAAAAGGAGGTGAGGGAGATTTTTTGTTTTTACGTATGAGGAGAGGCGCTCGATGATCTCGTCCTGTCCCACAATATCAGCGAGCCGCGTGGGGCGGTATTTTTCGATCCAGATGGTGTGGTTTTCGTCCATGTGCATCTCCCCTGTGTTCAATTCAGGTATTGATATGGAAAGGTATAGCACTGTTGTCCGCCCGTTGTCATGGATGCGGAAAGGATTTAGTGGCTTGTACTACAAGAATGTCATAATCTTTATCATAAGAGTTTTGAAATTACTCCTTATGAATTACCGGCTCTCTCTGTTCGTTGTTTTGCTGATTGGAATGATTGTCCTCCCCTCCTCCGCCAGCCTCACAAAGGTTGAAGCAGGGACGCCGGTATTTATCGGGGAGGTTGGCTTGGATATATCATCCGGATTGTTAGGTGGTCGTCAGATCGCGTGGTGGCCTGCCGGAAATGCTACAAGTACTCCACCTGACAAGATTCTTGAAATAACAGGGGATATCCACAACTACAATATCACGCCTTCCGTTTTTTCCGGGTATGAGGGAAAATTGTATACGTGGGATAAAAAACCGAGTGTTCTGGTTTTTGAGGTGAAAAAACCTGAATTTACCTTCCGGGTCTGGGATCTTGACCATGATCGTGACGTCACCGGGCAGACCGTCCCTCAGAGCACACGGGTCACCTATCGGATTGATACCAACCTTTACCTGGTATACAATAAGGTGAACCGGCCTGACTTCACACCGCTGGATCTATTTTTTGATGTCGGGCTCAAGGCGCCCAGCGGAAAGGATATTTTGAGCATCTATACCGGCAGTGCAGGGTTAAAAGACACAGTCATCCTCCCATTCGAAAATAAACCGTTCATTAAAACCTCTCCCTATTTCTGGAGAGACGGGGGGGAATGGAACCATACCGCACGGGGAGGAGGAACCTCGGACATTCTCTATCCTCAGGGAACCTATACTTTCACCGCATCGCAGAACCTCAACAACATGCGGAATTTTTATGGAGACACGGAGGGAGTGACCATCTCCGGTCCAAAGAGTATTACTTTTATTGCGGACAAGCCCACTGCTCAGGCTACCATAACGGCAACAACAATCAGTACTTCTGCAACCACATTCCCCTCAGTAACGGAGACACAAGTGGTGACCGGCATAACAACGGCAATCCCGACCAAAAAGCCAACATGGACGTCCACCCCACTTCCAGCATGGATTACCCTCATCGGGCTGGGTATGGCAGGACTATGGGTAGTGTATAGCAGAAAAGAAGACTAATAACTTTTTTTATTCCATGCGTCCACATTTGAATCACAATGTAATACCAGATGTGGTTTTATGAAATTCTCTTATATGTTTGTGTTCATCGTGTGCACACTGGTGATCATTGCGCTCCAGCCTGTAGTGCGAGCTGCACCAGATCAGACAGATAATCCAGAATACTGGTACAACAAAGGTGTAGATTTAGCAAATGAGGGGAAGTATGATGAAGCACTGGCAGCGACGGATCATGCACTTGCTCTTAATGCAAGTTTTCCCCGTGCGCATGCCATGAGATCAGGACTTCTGGTAATGGTGGGGAGATATGATGAGGCAATCACGGAAGCCGATCTGGCGCTTGCCACAAAAGAGAATTTGACGGTAACAATCTCCAGTGCATGGGCTAATAAGGGTGATGCCCTGCGGCATCTTGGAAGAATAGAAGAAGCAGGGATTGCATTTGCAATGGCACAGAAACTTGACCCTTCCTTTATCCCTCCGGACATGAACGTCCCGTCAACCCCGGCTTTACCGACATCAGCAAAATCTTCCCTGTCCCAATTCGTAGTGCTTGCGGGATTAGCGGGTGGTTGCGTGTTCTCTTACTATTTCCGGTGTAAAATTTAATCTTTTTTTAAGGGTAACTGTTGAATACATTGCATTCAAACAATTGATTATGGGGCAAAAATTCATCCTTCATGTCGGCAGCATTCTCCTTGTTTTTGGATGCATCATCATCGCCGGCTGTTCTGACCTGTTGACGGCTGAAGGGCCTCTGACAAAATACGCGTTCTCCTCCAGAACATTCCCAACCCCCACACAAACGCCTGCCCCGACACTACCTCTAACGATCCAAACCACCTCCGCTTCCGTCACTCTCGTACCCGAACAGTCCCCATCTCTAACGATTCCGGCGACACCAACCGAGGACCCCTATTCATATCACCCGCTCCGTGTCATCCCGATGGCCGGTGACACGGTGGAATACCGGACATATGCATTCCGGTACCGGACTGATGACTATTCCTTAAAAGTGCCGGTGAACACATCCATCTACCGTACGGCAAATACTTCGGGAAACAAGCAGATGATCATTGACGATAGGGAGTTTTGGCTCTTCTACCAGCAGATGGTTGCTGACACAGCGATGGAACCGTTCTATGGGGATATTCTCAGGGAAGTGCGGAAGCTGAGGTATAAGGGAGGCAAGACGCTCACCGATGACGAATACCTTGAGATGATTGTCAGTTTCGTCCAGCAGATCCCCTATGACAATACGACTGCCGGAATACGGTATCCAATCGAGGTAATCTTTGACCAGAGGGGAGACTGCGATGAAAAATCCATTCTCCTTACAGGACTTCTATCACGGGAAGGGTACGATGTCGGGCTTTTGCTCTTTCCCTCATTGAAGCATGCAACGGCGGGAATCCGGATACACCTTGTGACCAACAATCCGTCATTCAGGGTGTTTTCCGATGGTAAGCGGGATTATGTCTACATTGAGACAACCACTACCCGGCTTATCGGATTCTATCCGGATGAGTACAAAACCGTTGCCCAACCCGTAATTGTACCAGTAGGCAGTGGAACACTGAACTACGGGAAGGTCAACTATGTCATGAGCATCTTTTATGATCTGGGTTCGATCAAAACAAACGCCCGTATCCTCGAAGAACGCGCTGCGGCAAACAATAACGCCCTTCAGAAGTGGGATTATGATGCCCTGGTCTCATATGTGAATACCTATAACTTTGTATTGTCTACAAACGACCGCGAAGCCGCCATGGAGGCGATTCGTGAAAGTGAGCTCCCGCACCAGTCAGCATGCATGAGCTGTAACTGATCTCTTTTTTGCATATGGCTATACTTTGAAGATATCTTCCCGCCAACTACACTACCAGATTTATGGAAGGAGCAGTCAGGGTTTTTGCCGGCGAATTCAACCGCGCAACGTTATCCATTCAGAAATCCGATCCAAGAGGACCGCCATTGGTAGTTACTCCTGGTAATGCGTGGTGCCACCTCATGTACCTGACCGGAGCCCTGACAGAGATATCGGAGAATGGCAACATGCTCCGTTGCCGGATTTCCGATCCAACCGGTGTTTTTGAGGTTGTCATTGACGGCATGCGAACGGAACTTTTCAAAATGGCAAGGAAAATACCCGTCCCGTCATTTCTCGCGGTCGTCGGAATGGCGCAGATGTATCAGAGAAAAGATTTGTATTATTTATCTGTACGACCGGAATCGATACAGATCGTTGACCGCACCGTGCGTGACACATGGGTAGTACGGACAGCGGATACCACGCTGGACCGTCTGGAACGGTTGGCCACCGCAATGCGCGGGGAAACCATCGATCAAGAGAGTCAAACAGTTATGGAACACTACCGGACGACTCCAGAAAAGGTGCAGGAGCTTGTTGCGATGGTCGAGTCGGCACTTTCCAGTGTCCGGATGTCAGTCACACCAGCGCTGCCCCCATCAAACCCCGGCGAACTCATTCTGGCGATTATAAAAGAACATCAGGGACACCGGGGCATTGCAGTCGAGGAAGTGGTTGCGTTCGCCGGACTGCAGGGTGTTCCGGCGGATACAGCAACTGAGGTAATCAGGGACCTTATCCGCGAGGATGAGTGTTACCAGCCCCAGAAAGGCATCATCAAACTGCTATGAATCTCCAGTTTATCAGGGACGGTCCCGCGCTCATCGTTGAGAACCGCATGCGGGTGCTCGTCGTTGCTGACCTCCATTTTGGTATTGAGTCTGACCTTGCCTACCACGGATGGCATTTTTCAAGCAGGAGCGCTGAACGCCTCAGGCGGGTCTGCGCATGCATAGAAGCCACAACTCCTGATCTCCTCATCCTCCTTGGTGATGTCAAGCATAGTATCCCGAAGACAACACGGCAGGAATTTCGTGAGATCCCCGATCTCCTTTCAGCTGTTCGCGATCTTACCCCTTTCAGGGTGATGCCCGGCAATCATGACATAGGGATCGGGCGGTTCCTGCAGGAGGGAGAACTCCTGCCAAAGGATGGAGCAGTAATTGATGGAGTCGCGTATATCCATGGCCACACCATCCCTGCCCCAGCCCTGCTCGGACACCTGATCATCGCCGGGCATCACCATCCCATGGTTACTTTGTATGATGAAGTGGGGTGTTCCCTGAGGGCCCCTGCTTACCTTGTCGCGGAACTCGATTATGCAGGGCTCCATCCTGCAAAAAAAAACAGGCCACGGAAGAAGACACGGGTGCTCTTTATGCCGGCGTTCAATGAATATGCCGGCTTTGACATTCTCCGGATAACAAAACACCCGTTCTCCCCGCTCTCGCGTTCGATCCGCACCGACAGGGCGGAGGTCTTCCTGACCGATGGTACGTATATCGGCCCGGTATCTGCACTGGAGGACAATGTCGCTGCTTGACCGGCTCGATGGACGGGTGAAATCCTGCATTACCAAGCGGGGTTTTTCCGGATTGTCCGATCCCCAGATGCAGGCAATCCCGCTGATTTTGGACAAAAAGGATATCATACTTATCGCACCAACAGGAACCGGCAAGACCGAAAGCGCGATGATTCCGGTCTTCAACGGATTGTTGACGACTCCATCAGCGGGCGGCATCAGGGCGCTTTACATCACCCCTTTGCGCTCACTCAACCGTGATATCCTTTCCCGGATGGAATGGTGGTGCCGTGAACTCACGCTCTCCATCGGTGTCCGGCACGGTGATACGCCCGCATCGGAACGGCGCAGGCAGGCACTCTGCCCTCCTGATCTCCTTATCACGACACCAGAGACGCTGCAGGCGCTGTTCATGGGCAGGCGCCTGCGCCGCCACCTTACCGGCATACGGTATGTCATCGTTGATGAAATTCACGAACTTGCGGGTAGCAAGCGGGGAGCCCAGCTGGCCGTGGCACTCGAGCGCCTCGTTGTCTATGCAGGCAACTTCCAGCGCATCGGGCTCTCTGCGACGGTCGGAAATCCCGATGAAATTGGGAGATTCCTCTGCGGCACACGTCCATTCTCTATCGTGCAGGTTCCGGTTGCCAAGCAGCTGGATCTTACGGTGAAGTTTGCCGGGGAAACCTTCAAACAACAGGTTGAAGTGCTCTCTTCCATGCTCGGGCGCAAGGGATCGACGCTGGTCTTTGCGAATACGCGGGTTACCGCAGAGGCGCTGGGACACGAGCTCTTTGAGCGCGGTGATGTGGAGGTGCACCACGGATCACTCTCAAAGGACGTGCGAATCGATGCTGAAGATCGGTTCAAACGGGGGGAGATCAACACCCTGATCTGTACTTCATCGATGGAACTCGGAATTGACATCGGCAGGGTGGATCATGTAATCCAGTTTGGCTCTCCGCGGGAGGTTGCCCGCCTGATCCAGCGTGTGGGCAGGGCGGGGCACCAGATCCACACCATCTCGCGGGGCACGATTCTTGCCACCGGGTTTTCAGACCTTTTGGAATCGCTGGTCATCGCACGCAGAGCACGGGCAAACGAGATTGAAAACGTTGAACCGCATGTGAACGCTGCCGATGTGCTCGCAAACCAGATTGCCGGCATCTCCGTGGAATATGGCGAGATCGAACGCGACCGTGTGCGTGAGATTATTGAACGATCACATGTTTTTTCTGACTGCGGCGATCTGCTTGATGACGTCTGCCGCCAGATGCAGGAGCACCGCCTGATCCATCTGGACGGGAGCCGGATTATCACGACAGCACGGGCGCGGAAATACCTTGCCGG
>CAZVFG010000021.1:0-1721 GCA_964626125.1 uncultured Methanoregula sp. | reverse complement strand
ATCCGCCGCAACCGGACAATCAGGGACTACACCCGCGAACCCGATGGCATACGGTATGCGGAGAATTTCCTTTCCGATATGGATAAAAACCGTTCCCGTGTTCCGACAGACCATCTCATCACGCTTGAGAATAGCGACGAAGGAGTGGTCTGTAATATCTGTGCCGGACACAAGCCAAACGAGGCGCTTGGGCGCGTGATTTCCATCCTGATTTCGGCGAAGTTCGGCACCACGGTCGGGGTCGAACTGGACGCGTACCGGATCCTGCTGCGCCTACCATCGTCTCTCCGGGCAGCGGATGTCCGCGATATCATCATGTCCCTTGATCCATTGCACTTACCGGGCATCATCAGGCTCGCTCTTAAACGGACCACGCTTTTCAAGTGGAAGCTTGTGCAGGTCGCAAAGAAGTTTGGCGCTATTGACCCGGATGCCGATTATGAGAAGATCAGTATCCAGCGGCTCCTTGAATTCTTCGACAACACCGTTATCCAGCAGGAGGCATACCGTGAACTCCTGTCTGAGTATATGGACATCGGAACAGCCGCGGTCATTGTCGATCTGATACGCAACGGGGATATCAAAATTGCCCTCGGACGGCTCAGCATGATCGGTGCGGAGGGGTTACTCTCATCGCGTGACCAGATCCCCCCGCCTACCGCTGACCAGGCAGTGCTCGCTGCGGTCCGGCGCCGGCTGGAGTCAGACGATGTCGTGCTCTGCTGCATGAACTGCCGTGACTGGAAAAGCCGTACGGTGGTCTCGCGGGTCCCTGACACTCCGCAGTGCCCGAAGTGCAGTGCGCGGCTGATCGCAGCTCTCAAACCATGGGAAGAACCGCTGTATGCGATCGCGAACAAAAAAAAGAAATCAGATGAGGAGCGGGCAACCGAGCTGCGTCTGATAAAAAACGCAAACATCGTCCTCTCCAGCGGAAAAAAAGCGGTAATCGCACTTGCCGCACGTGGTGTGGGTCCCGAAAATGCATCCCGCATCCTCGGGACACTTGCGGATGGTGACGCATTTTATCGCGAGATCTTAAAAGCCGAGCGGAATTATATCCAGACGCACCGGTTCTGGCAATAAAAAAAATAAAAAAAAAATCGGATATTACATGATGCTCTCGAGCTTCTGCTCGAGAAAGTCCAGACCTCTCTTGATATCTTCAATGTTTTTACCGCCGGTAAGGATGATCTTTCCTGAGCTGAAGAGCAGGGCAACGATCTTTGGATCCTTGATGCGGTATACAAGCCCCGGGAACTGTTCAGGCTCATACTCAATATTTTCGAGATTTAATGTGATGACGACCTTATTGAGGTTGATATATTTCGCGATGTCGTACGAGCAGACAATGTTGGTGATCGCTACTTTCGGTTCTTTGAAAGTTTTGACGCCGGCTTTCTTGAGTGAATTGATGATGAGTCTAAGCCCATCATCGAGTGCTTTTTTGTCGCGGATGCCAGTGAGCACGACTTTTCCCGAGGAAAATATCAGGGAGGCAATCTTGGGGTTTTCGATCCGGTATACAGCACCCGGGAACCGTTTGGTGTTAAGCTCACAGCTGGGGATCTTTTTTGAGACCATAGCGAGATCGATGGAATCGGCAATAACACCAGATGCGACGATATTCTCAATTTTTAATGATTCGTACCGTTTATCAGCCATCCACTATACTATGCTGCTCATCAAATCATAATACTAATGGACAACCTTTATGTCCC
>CAZVFG010000020.1:14441-22789 GCA_964626125.1 uncultured Methanoregula sp. | reverse complement strand
GATTAAACACGGGCTTATAGTGTAGGTTTTGAGTATATTTATACCTTGTTACCCAAGCACTACGTTCCATCGAAAGCCGCAGCGGCCCGATGCCGTGACTGCAGGTTCGTCATCTGAATGTGAGGAACACATAATAGAGCGCTCAAGGATTTAAACTTTCCCTTCATAAAGTCACAATTTTTCCGTCGGAAAAATTCAAGTCAGATTATATTTTTAATAGATGCAGCAATACTGCCGAATTTTTGCGAATGTCCCGGTAATCTCAAATTCGGAGCGAGCTGGTATTTTTGGGGAGTGGTTGCGTGCAGGATCGCGGGGATATACGCATCTATCATGGATAATGCGTTACATTCAAAGGTGTTCTGCCTCACTCCATTACTGCTGCGTGAACGTCCCTCCATGCGATATCTGCGGAAAACCACGTAGGAGCGATGATGCAGAATTCTATTACACATGGTCCGGCATCAGCCCCCCTTGGGATGCCCTTTCTTATGCCACGACCCCCCTGACTCCCCCTGATCCTTCCGATCCACTCAAACCACCCAATGTTCCGTCGCAAAATTGCACATACCGTACGAAAAAACCGGGCCGAAAAAACAGGGGGGTCGGGGGGGTCGCACCACTTTTGGCAGGAGGGGGGTGACACCCATGACCGTTCCATTCAACCTTCCGCACGATCACAGTCTGCACCATTTCAACGTCTGAGATTCGGGAAAAACGACGGGTAAGGTTCATCTGGCACAGCAGGTGGAGGGGGTCGCGATCATACCTGCGTGACCCCCTGTGACCCCCCACCGACCACCAAGGATTTATCGGAATCCCTCATTCTCCCTGATCATAACCGGTACACTGGCATCCGACCCCTGACCGCGTATATTCGCCGCGGGGGGTACGTGCCGCATCGCCGCATGCAGCAGGGACGCTTTCAGATGCCTGCGCCCCTGACAACGATAATGAGGTAGAGTATGGCAAAATTCCGGCAGAAGAAGGGAACGAACAGCGCAGTCCGCACCCTGAATCACCCGTTTCCCGATATCTCGGCATTCGACTCCATCGTCCAGTCGCTGATCCTAAGAAACCCGCTCGGGTGCAAGTCCTATATGAGCGGGAAGAAGAACCACCCGCCCGTTGAGAAAGTGCGGGAGATGTACACCGCGAAATTCGTGTACGAGAACGCAAAAAGGAAAAGGATCGGCACCGGGTCGGAGACCTACAATGCGGTCGACGGCTATCATACCGGCATCGCTGCGGTGATCTCGAATATGGCAAACATCGCATCCCACGGTGGCAAACCGAGGCACATGCCAGATTCTGACCTCTTCTCCGTGACGCTCAAGTGCAATGATGAAAAAGCAGGATTTTATTTCCTGTCCATCGCCCGCGACCGGGTGACGTTGTCCTCGTATAGCGATGAGGGGATCCGTAAACGGGTCGAAGCGTGGGTGGATGGCGTACCGGCATTAAGATAGGATCTCGCAGAGGATAAGAAAAACGGGCGAGAAAAAGGAGCGGAACCTCCGGGAGCGCGTGTAATAAAAAATTTTTCAGGTATTCTCCTGCAGGGCCTTATCAATCGAATCGCCCGCCCGGCAGATCTGCACGTAGATATCGCCAAAAAACTCCTCCTGCCTCAAAGCACAGTGGCCTTCAAGCATCAGGAAAAGCAGCGGGATGTACACATCCGGGATTGCCCACCCGAGTTTCGTGCAGAGCTCGTTGAGGGTCATCACTTCTTCACGGGTTATGCATTTCAGGCACTCTTCGTAGACCGTGGTCGTGGAGTCCTGGTATCCCTCGTCATGGGCGATATTCACCACGTCGTCTGCTCCGATCAGGAACGTGTCGCTCTCCGACAACCTGCGGCGGCGTCGCTCCTCTTTTTCGATGTTCTTTAACTCAATGATCAGCTCAAAGAGCGTGACCGGGCTCTTTCGCATGCTTTTTCGGTCGAGCCTGCGCTGGATCTCGCGTTCGAGCCGCTCGATGGGGCCGAGCCTTCCTTCGTATTCGAACTCCGAGTCGAGCGAAAGGTCAAAGTCATCCCCGCCCTCCTCTTCCTCATCAATCCCGGCCTCCCCCTCCTGCAAAGATGCGTCAGCGAGGTGCTCGGACTTCATCCGGAGCAGCGTCGATGCATAGAAAAGTGTCCGTCCTGAGAACCGGAGGTTCAGCTGCCGGCACCGTTCAAGTTCAGAAAGAAAACGGTCGGTGACCTCAATGATGTTGATGTTCCATGGGTCGATCTCACCCCGTTCTGCCATGCCGACAAGGATCTCAACCGGGTCTTCAACGATGGCCGGATCGGGTTGCGGAGGGATTTCCGGAGATGCGGGCGGTGTGCCGGCAGAAGACTCTCCCTTCCCCGTATGATCGGGTATGGCATTTTGCATATTGCCATGGGGGGACTGGTCACTGTCTCCCGGTTCCGGCACCTTCTCCTCATTCATTTGCTTTTACTCCGGTGACGAGCGTGCTCTTGTCGGGGCGCAGGGTGACGCCCATGATCCGTTGTGCCCCTTCAATCATCGGTTTACGCAGCGAGACAATCACAAACTGTGAGGTACTGGAAAGCTGCTTGATCATCGAAGCGATCCGTTCCACGTTCGACCCGTCAAGCGACATGTCCACCTCGTCGAATGCGTAAAAAGGGGCCGGGATGTGCTGCTGGATGGAAAAAATAAATGCAAGCGTGGTGAGTGATTTTTCTCCGCCGGAGAGCGATGAGAGGAGGTGAACCGTTTTGTCCCGGGGCTGTACGGCAAACGTCAACCCGCCCGAGAATGGATCTTCCTCATTTTCGAGTATGAGGTGCCCGCTGCCACTGGTGAGCCGGGCGAAGATCTCGCGGAAATTGGCGTCGATTGCCTTAAACGCTGTCGTGAATGCCTCGTATTTCATCTGTTCGAATTTCTGGATCCGTTCAAGGATGTTGGTCCGCTCACGCGAGAGCACATCTTTTCTTTCGGTTCTCTCATCGACCTGTTTCTGCACCTTCTCGTACTCCTCGATCGCGAGCATGTTAACCGCCCCAATCTTCCGGAGTGCACCGTCCGCTTCCGCGATCCGCCCCTCGATTTCGGAGAGTGAGAGATCGGTTCTGGCTTCGCCGACCTGCTGGCGGAGCGTCTCGACTTCAATGCCCAGACTCCGTGCACGTTCGTCGATTGCTGCCATCTGGACCTTCAGCCGTTCTTTTTCAGAGTCGAACTTCAGGAGTTTCTGCTCGGATTCTGAGATATGCTGCGAGACTTCGCTGCGCTTGGCCCGCAGGTCATCAAGCTCACCCGAGAACTCTTTCTGCCGTTCCTCAAGCGCAGTGATATGAGTCTTATTGGCGCCAATCTGCTCGTTCTGGGCAGCGATCTCGGTGTCGATCTGCCGGTTGCGTTCCTCCTGACGGTTCCGCTCATCCGTCAGCTCCCCGAGTCTCGAATTGAAATGCGAGCGTTCACGCGTGGCATCATTGATATCCGCATCCTTATTCCGGAGGCGCCGGTCGAGCTCTTCAATTCCGCGCTTCTTTTTCTCCATCTGTTCCGTAAGCTGCGGGATATTGGTATCATCGAGGCGCCTTTTTATCGCATCAATTTCGGCATTGAGTGCATTGATGGCTTCCGTTGTTTTGTCCAGCTCGGATTCGAGCGATACCAGCTCTGCCGCACCGCCCTTCATCTCCGCCTGCTCGCGGGCGACTGCCTGCTCAATCGTCTGCTTTTCTATCGAGATCGCATCGAAACGACGGGTAAATTCCTCGGTAAACATCCCGTACCGTGCGACCTTCTGTTCGATTTCGCTGCGGGCAGACCGTTTTGCCTCCACCTCCTCACTGAACCGTTTCACCGCCGCTTCAATCGCCGACGCCTCGCTCACGAGCTCCGACAGGTGGGCACGGGCATGGACGATCTCGTCATCGACGGCAGCACCGAACCCGCGGACAGGCTTTTTCCCGGCACCTCCCGTCATCGCACCGCTCCTCTCCAGGAGTTCCCCCTCGAGGGTGACCATCCGGTACTTTCCAATTAATTTTCGTGCCCGCTCAAGCGTATCAACAATCACCGTCGCCCCAAGGGCGACGGCAAACGCTTTGTCGTAGCCGGGTTCGTACTCGATCAGGTTCACGGCATACCCGATAACCCCGGGCTCCTTTATTGGAGGAAGCGCCGGGGGTTTGAGTTTATTCATCGGGAGAAATGTCACACGTCCAAGTTTTTCGTTTTTCAGGTACTGGATTGCACCAGCCGCAACGTGATCGGTGTCAACAACCACAAACTGGAGTTTGTTCCCTGCGGCGATGTTGAGGGCAGTTGCATATTCTGCCGGCGCTTTTCCCAGTGACGCGATCGTGCCGTGCACACCATCCATACCGCAGACCGCTTCGATGGCCCTTCCACCAGACTCCCCTCGTGCCTGCTGCGTTGCTTCGAGCCGGATTACCTCCTGTTCGGCATCTTTCACCTCTCCCCGCAGGTGCTCGAGCGTTGACCGCTGTGCAAAGAACCTGCTCTCAATTTCGGAGAGTGTACGGTCGAGTGCCTTTTTCTCTTCAACAAGGTCGGAGATGCTCCTGTCCGAATCGGTAAGCTGGGTCTTCTTTGCCCCGTACTCTTCGTCCAGCTGCCGGAGGAGACCGGTCAGGCGTTCGAATTCTGAAGTCCTCATCCGGCTTTTGTCGATCAGCAGGTCCTGCTGGTGGAGGAACGATGACCGGACACCCTTCTTCTCTTCGACCTGCTGGAGCAGGGAGAAGAGCTTTTCCCTTGCACCCTCCGTATCCTCGCTGTGCGCCCGTATCTCGGTCTCGATCTTCTCGAGTTGTGCTTTTGCAGTCGCCAGCTCCATCGCAATATTGGTCCGGTCGATAGAGAGGGTACGCACCTGCTCTGAACACTCCGCCACCCGCGCCTCCGCACGTTTCGTGTCCAGATAGACGCGGTTGATCGCTTCGAGGTTCGTTTCTTTCTCCTTTTTTAAACGCACGATCGCCTGTTCGGCAACCCGTATGCCCCCTTTTGCTTCTTCGAGTTCTGCGATCAGCTTGAGATAGTCAGACCCGCTTTTCTTGTTGATGAGTTCGTCAATATCCTTGAGATCAGCCCGCAGGTATGAGAGCTCATTTTCCTCGAGGCTCCGGTCGGCATCCACGCGGGAGAGTGCAATCTTCTGTTCCTCGGTCAATCGGAGCAGAGTACCCAGTTCCTTTTCACGGGTGTGAAGCTGAGCCGCAGAGCGGCAGTTCTGGAAAAAAACAAGCTCTTTCTGCCATTTCTGGTACTCGAGTGCATGCTCCCGTTCGCGTTTGAGTTCGCCGGTCCGTTTTTGCAGCTCGATAAGGAGCAACTCCTCCCGTTCGATCCGCTCCCTGACGATGTCCAGTTCCCGCAGCGCCTGTTCTTTCTTCTGGTCGAACTCGGCAACCCCTGCGATTTCATCGATAATCTTCCGCCGCTCAAAGTCGCTCATCTCCATGATCCGGGTGACATCCCCCTGCATGACGACATTATAACCGTGAGGTTTGATGCCCTGCCTGGACAGGTATTCAACGATGTCGCTCTGCTTGCAGACACGATCGTTTAAGTAATTGTAACTGTAATATCCGTTGCCCGTCCGCTTTATCCGCCGGCGGATCTTCGTACCATCGGAGAACTCAAGCGCAACCTCAGCTGTGTTTTTACCGGAATTGAGGTTGATAAGGTCCGTAAGTTTCTCCGCCCGAAGGTTCCGGGCGGTTGACAGGGCAAGGACAAAGAGGATGGAGTCGATGATATTGCTCTTCCCTGAACCATTAGGTCCGGAAATGACCGTAAAACCCTCAAGAAAAGGAATTTTTGTCTTTTTTGAAAAAGACTTAAAATTATCGATCTCCAGCTCTGTGATATGCAAAGACGTTCGGCTCCGTTACTTCTTTGCAGGATTGGCTTTCTCATCATCAGCGGCGTAGATGAGATCGCTCTGTTTTTTGGCAGGTTCTTTGCCCTTTTTCCTGCCATAACCCGCCGACGCAACGATATAATTCTTGTCGCCCCTTCTCTGCTCGAGCTTCATGGTCCCGTCAGGCTGCATGATCATATCCATCGGCGTTTCCTCAGGTTTCACCGGCTCCCCCTGCCGTGCGGACTTGGGGCGCATTACGACAGTACCCCCACCAGCTGCCGTACCCCCGCCGGTTGCCTGCTGCTGGGCGCCCTGCACAATAGGCTGAGCCCTTTTCAGCTCCTGCCGGTTGCGTTCCTCGCTTGCCTTGGAGAGTTTCATTACAATGGATTTCATATCAAGGAGCTCTTCGGTGATGCCCTTGACAAGTGCCTCCAGCTCCCGTATCTTCCTTTCCAATGCTGCAATGCGGTCATCGCCTGCAGCCCCGCCTGCTGATCCATTTGTCATCCTTATCAATTACTCCTGTTCTCCTGATACCTGGTCACAAGATGTGATCTTTGCACCATTTTGAGCCGGTATACGGCCATACTGGCCGGTATGGACGCGTTCATACTTTTTAATAATAATATTGATCGCCTGATAAGGAAAAAAGGTTTGTGCTCTTTTCCTCGGTTTTTGTCAAATTCCCCGCAGGCATGCAATCCCGTATAATCCCCGGTTCTGTCGTATACAGGAAGCAGGGGAACCATTGTCCGGGCGCTATGGATGCCTTCGGACGGGAAGGGAACAAAAATGTATTACCTGATCCGAGCGAATCTTTCTCCATATGTCTTATCTGGTAAAAATCGATCCGCAGATAGCAGATATCATTGAAAATGAACGGTTGCGGCAGCTCAATGGGCTGGAGCTCATCGCTTCGGAGAACCTTGTTTCCCGTGCAGTCCTCGAAGCGATGGGATCGGTCATGACCAATAAATATGCAGAGGGCTACCCCGGCAAGCGCTACTATGGCGGATGCGAGTTTCACGATATGGCAGAGAACCTCGCCCGCGACCGGTTGAAGAAACTCTTCGGGGCAGAGCACGCAAATGTCCAGCCTCACTCCGGCACCCAGGCGAACATGGCGGTGTATTTTGCGTTCATGAAGCTTGGGGAAGGTCTGATGAGCATGAAGCTCACGCAGGGTGGCCACCTTTCCCATGGCTCCCCGGTCAGCTTTACCGGGCAGTTTTACAAAGTGTCCCAGTACAGCCTTGACCCCAAGACCGAGATGCTCGATTACGGTATAGTCGGGGAGATGGCAAAAAAGGAAAAACCGAAGATTATTGTCTGCGGCGCTTCGGCATACCCCCGCACGATCGACTTTGCGGCATTCCAGGAGATTGCCGATAGTGTAGGTTCGTACTGCATGGCGGATATCGCCCATATCGCCGGGCTCTGCGCAACCGGCGTCCACCCCACATCGGTCGGCGTCACGAACTTCACCACAACCACCACCCACAAGACGCTCCGCGGACCGCGTGGCGGGGCGATCATGTGCAATACCGAATATGCACAGGCGATCGACAAGGCGGTCTTCCCCGGCATGCAGGGCGGTCCGCTCATGCATACTATCACGGCAAAAGCAGTCTGTTTTGAAGAAGCACTCAGGCCGTCATTTAAGGAATACAACAAGCAGATCGTGAAGAACGCAAAAGTGCTCGCAGAGACCCTGATGGACAGCGGGCTGCGCCTTGTTTCCGGCGGGACTGACAACCATCTGATGCTCATTGACCTTACACCGCAGGGCATTACCGGGCTTGAGGCAGAGACGGTTCTGGGAAAAGCCGGTATTACCGTGAACAAGAACACGATCCCCAATGAGACCAAGAGCCCGTTTGTGACGAGCGGGCTGCGGATCGGCACGCCGGCAGTCACATCCCGCGGCATGAAGGACGCGGAGATGCGCCAGATAGGCAGCTGGATTGCAACGGTCGTCAAAGACATTCACAACGAAGCGGTCATAAAAGATGTGAAGACCAAGGTCACTGCGATGGCGGGCAAATACCCGCTCTATCCGGAGTGACCGGTTCGTCCTGGAATGCATCGGAAACTGACATGATCCTGGATGGAAAAGCCTGCTCGGATCGCCTCCTTGAGACCCTTAAAGAAGAGATTACAGAGTCCGGACTACATCCCTGTCTCGCCACGCTCATCGTGGGTCATGACCCCGGCTCACAGATGTATATACGGATGAAGCACCGCGCCTGCGAGAAGGTCGGGATTGGTTCAGCCGGGATTGAGCTTCCTCCTGACGCAACGACGGAGCGTGTTATCCGGGAGATTGGGTGCTTAAACGAGGATCCGGATATCGATGGCATCCTTGTCCAGCTGCCGCTCCCCCCGGCCATTCGTTCCGATCAGGTGATACGGTCGGTTCACCCGGACAAGGATGTCGACGGGTTCCATCCCTGTAACCTCGGGCTGCTCTTATC
>CAZVFG010000020.1:9337-14341 GCA_964626125.1 uncultured Methanoregula sp. | reverse complement strand
ACCCGGACAAGGATGTCGACGGGTTCCATCCCTGTAACCTCGGGCTGCTCTTATCGGGCACACCCAGATTTGTTCCCTGCACTCCAAAGGGTATCATGACGCTGCTTGAAAAATACCATATCGGTATCGAAGGGCAGCATGCTGTCGTGGTCGGCCGCAGCATCGAGGTGGGCCGGCCGATGGCAGCGCTCCTGACCGGAGCCGACGCAACCGTTACGATCTGTCACAGCAGGACCCGCAACCTTGGTGGAGAGACGCGGCGGGCTGACATCCTTGTGTCTGCGGCGGGTAAACCCCACATTATCACGCAGGACATGGTGAAACCGGGCGCTGTCGTTGTTGATGTGGGGATAAACCAGCTCGGCGGTAAACTGGTGGGCGATGTTGACTTTGCATCAGTAAAAGAGATCGCCTCGGCAATAACTCCCGTGCCCGGGGGGGTGGGTCCCATGACAATCGCGGCGCTGATGGAGAACACGTTCCTTGCGGCAAAGTTGAGGGTATGAAAAACTGTGTGGTAAACCAGATTAGTATTGGGGGAGACGCCCCGGTCCGCCTGATGGGCGTGATCAACTGCAGCCCGGAATCCTTCTATACCGATTCTTTTGTCCCTCTTGAATCCGTCCATAAACGGGCGGTCGAGATGGTTGATGCAGGGGCATCAGTCATTGATATCGGGGCGCGGAGCACGGCACCAAATGTACAGGCGATCAGCGGAAAGGCCGAGGCGGAGAGGATGGAGGAGGCGCTCAGAGAAATGGACGGGAGCGGGATCACGGTCTCTATAGACACGATGCACCCGGGCGTCCTTGAACTCTGCTTACAGCACGAGATCCATATGATCAATGACATTTCAGGGCTCATGTCAGATGCCTACGCAAGGGCAGCGGCGGTCTCCGGCCTACCGGTCGTTGCCATGGCATCGGTCTCCCGGCCAGGAGATGCCGCAGGTTTTGCTGCGACAGAAAAGGCGCTTGCAACCGTTGTCTCCCGCTGCAGACAGTTCGGCATTGATAATTACATCCTCGATCCGGGCGTGGGCATGTGGACACCACACCGGACCGTGGACGATGACTGGGAGCTGTGCCGTAACTTTGACAAATTCTCTTCCTTCGATCGCCCGCTGCTTGCTGCAATCTCGCGTAAGACGTTCCTTGGGATACTCCTTGACCGGCTGCCGGAAGACAGGCTTTCCGGCTCGTTAGCTGTCACTTTGTGGCTCCTGCAGAAAGGGGCGTCGATTGTCCGGACCCATGACGTCGCAGCAACGGCTGATGTCGTGAAGGTATACGAGCGGCTGGTGAAGGGGCAGTGAACACCTCGTTTTCCGTATTCGGGCTTGTCACGGGCCTGATCCGGGACGGGGACGATATCACAGGAAGGCTGATTGCAGCGGCAGAGAGGTCATCCTGCGGAGGCATCCGGAACGGGGACGTAATCGTGCTGGCCGAATCGATGGTCGCGACCGCGGAAGGACGGGTCGTCCCGCTCGCTTCGGTGAAACCGTCACAGCGGGCAGAGGAGCTGGCAAAAAAATACGACATGGATGCGAACACCGCTGAGGTTGTACTCCGTGAGAGCGACGACGTGGTCGGCGGGATCCCGCACTTCCTGCTCTGCATGACAAACGGCACGCTGCTTCCCAATGCCGGGGTCGACGGTTCCAACGCACCACCCGGCTGCCTTGTCCCGCTGCCGGAAGACCCCGATGCGAGCGCAGTGAGGATCAAAAAGGCTATCGAACAACAGTGCAACGTGAAGGTCGCGGTCATCATCGCCGACAGCCGAACGCATGCGATGCGTTCCGGTTGCAGCGGTGTCGCGATCGGATGTGCTGGCATCGTATCGGTGATCGATGACCGGGGGCGAAGTGACCTGTTTGGCAGGAAACTGGAGGTCACAAAGCGGGCAGTTGCTGACAATATCGCGTCTGCGGCAGAACTGGTGATGGGTGAGGCAGATGAGGGCGTGCCCGCGGCGATCGTCCGGGGGCTGGGGCTGCCCATATCGGATGATGCGGTTGGTGTTGAGTCAATAGCAGCGGAAGAATGCCTGTTCATGGGGCTGCTCAATACAATGCACACCGGGAAAAATCCTGGTGATTAATCGTGGTTTATCATCATTTTTTCTGACCACAAAGCCTTTGCCCGACTGCACCCTCCATCAGGATTATGGCAAAAGATGCAGGATGGGGCACCACCCCGGCCTCACGTCCTATCGTAACAGCTGCGGTCATTTTCCTGCTCTTTTTCCCCACCATCGCTCTGGCATCCACGCCTCCTCTACAGCCATCCGTTGTCCTTAAAATTTCCTCATCAGACATGGATGCCGGCATGCCGATCACGGTATCGGTTTCCTGGAACAGGTTTTCCATCCCGTTCCTCGTACCTCCGGAAAGCATTATCATCGACGCCTACTCACTGCCGGAGGGCACACTGGTGGCGACGTTTCCGATCCACCCCGGGGAAAATGCCTGCAATACCGATGAATCCTGCACCTATGAAAAAACATTCAGCACCACGGATCTCCCGGCAGGGAACCTCATGCTCATCGCCAGTGACCCGCTGTCGGCGGCAGTTGACCGTCAGATAATTACCGTCACCGGGCAGGGTACAGGCTCTCCTGCATTCCGTGCTGGGATGGCGAAGGAACAGGCATTCCTCGGAATTTCATTTGGTCTTGCGGTTCTCTTTTCCGGTATACTTGTGTATCTCATCCATTACAGGACCTGAAAAAACTGGGTTCTTTCAAATAGAGTAGCGTATGACCTTGTGATGTCATGAGTTCTCCTTTTTCTCAGTCCGGATTTGATGAAAAGCCCAAAATCCGGACGACCCTGTTTCATATCACCCGGTGCCAATGATCTCTGGATAACAGGTATGTGTCATCCTGTTTGGGGTTGTCGTGCTGCTCACCGATGTCGTATATGAAGGGGTATGATGATGCGGTTTTCACCAGACCAGAGGATGATGTATTACATCTCCCTCCTTGGGTTCTTCGCAATATTTTCAACTACAATATCAAAGAACCCGGTGCTGCCCCTCTTCTCCCAGGCAATCGGGGCCAGCGATGCGGTTATCGGGCTGATTGCTGCCCTGTCGCCCCTTGCCGGCATCCTGTTCTCGTTTCCGGTCGGCGTCCTTTCTGATCATCTCGGGCGAAAGTGGATTCTCATCATATCCGGCGCAGTATTCCTCATCGCCCCGGTTCTCTACCTCTTCATCACTACCCCAATCTGGCTGATCCCACTCCGTTTCTTCCACGGAACAGCGACCGCAATCCTTGGCCCGGTCATCTCTGCGGTCATCGCAGAGCGGTTCCCTTTAAACAAGGGGGAGATGCTGGGGCAGTACTCATCGGCGACACTCATCGGCCGGACGATTGCCCCGCTCGTGGGGGGGATCCTACTATCCTATTTTGCTTTTTACCACGGTCTCATCCCGTATTACATGGTTTATGTCGTTGCCGCAATCGCTGCGATACCGGTATTCATCATGACCCTCATGTACCGCGAAGAGCAGGCGAAGCCTCTAAACATCATCGGGGTGTCTGTATTCAAAGACAGTTTTACAACCTTCGTTGCCAATCGGCGGCTCAGGGCTACGGCACTTGTTGATATGGCAACCTATTTTTCGTTCGGTGCATTTGAGACATTTCTCCCGCTCTTTTGCATGTCTATGGGTATCGACGCGTACCAGGTCGGTATTATCTTTGCCGTCCAAGTACTGATCATTGCCGGGACAAAACCATTCTTCGGGAAGATCGCTGACCGTTTCGACAAACGTATCCAGATTATGGCGGGATTGCTCATGGTCGGATGCTCGGTCGCCGCTGTGCCCCTTGCTTCCTCGTTTACCGGGTTTCTTGCAGTCGGCTCTGTATTCGGGCTCGGCATGTCGTTATCCACCGTAGCAACCAGCGCCTATACTGCGGATATTGCAAAAAAGGAGCAGCTCGGGGCGTCGATGGGTGCCCTCTCCTCGACAATGGATATCGGGCACGCTGCTGGACCCTTTACAACTGGGATTATAATTACGACTGCCGGTTACACCTTTGGGTTCTTCACAAGTTTCCTTATAGCCCTTGGAGTCACCGCGATCTTTGCCATCTCCGTGCGGGAATAAGAGAGTGATGAAGGAATCCAGTTCCAAATCTTTTTTTAATCCTGATCTAAAGATTGCCGAAGATTTATTTTAGTAAAAAATTTGCCGGGTAGTTAGAGAGGGGGGGTAAAGCGCTTCAAGGCATCTTCAGCCGCGTTCTGCTTGGCTTTTTTGGAGTTTTTTCCAGAGCCTTCACCAAGAATCGTTCCATCACCGTCTATATACTGATAATAAAATGTTTCGTTGGGTGGTTTTCCCTCTTTATTTATTAAAATAGGTTTCAGGAGAATTTTTTCTTCTTTGTCGAATAGCTGATGAAGTTGGCTTATATAATCTGTATCAGGATTGTAATTATCAATCTCATTGTTGAATATCTTCAGAATCATCATTTTTGTTTGTTTCAAACCCAGTTCACCATAGACAGCTCCAATAAATGCCTCAAGAGCCCCGGCACTTACATTTTCACCATACGTCTTTTGTTTTCCAATTTCATCAGGAATTAGCAGCTCTATCTGGATTTCCATACAATCAATGATTGACGATAAAGATTCATTCGATGTCACTTTCAACTTATCAGTTAATTCTCCCTCACGAGCCTCCGGAAATTTCTTAAAAAGATATTCCGATACGATGAGATTCAGGACCCGGTCCCCGAGAAATTCATATCTCTGCCATAATGTCACGGGGACATTCCATTTTTTTGGGATTTTAGTTAGAGCACCATCCTGAAATAACTGAATAAAACCCTGGATTTTTTTATTAATTTCAATTTCTGGTTTGATTAATAATTTTTTTAACTTTTTTCGTGCCTTTTCATTCATATAAAATTTTTCTCGCATAACTCAGTTCCGGGATTTTCTCTCCACCCCGACCCTGCCCTCGTCGGTGGTGACCACAAACC
>CAZVFG010000020.1:0-9237 GCA_964626125.1 uncultured Methanoregula sp. | reverse complement strand
TTCCGGGATTTTCTCTCCACCCCGACCCTGCCCTCGTCGGTGGTGACCACAAACCCCCGCTCCTCAAGAAATGCCCGGCTTTTTCCTGTGCCATGGATCAGGAGTTCGACAAGGTCCTCTTTCTCATCAATATCCGTGTGGAGCCGGAACGAGTCAATGACCTCGCAGGAGAGCCCGCACTCTTCAGCGATCCGCATGTGCTTGAGATAACTCCCCCCGTAGTAATCCACATGGAATCGTGCGGGTTCCTTGAGATAGATCACATTCGTCCCCCCGCCCCGCCCGGGCACAAGAGCCATATCCTTTTTCGTACCAATGACGCGCCTGACCGACTCCTTATCGGCAAGCGGGAGGTCCGCCATGATGATCAGGACGCCCGTCACTGCACAGGAGAGGTACTCATTGAGCGCATCGGAAAGTCCGGCGCCCGTTATGGTCACCTGTACAAGCTCGGAGTCGAAGAGCTCGGTGCCAAGGATCACCGGCTGGCAGTCCGCGTCCCGCACCGCATTGACCACGTCAAGGAGCATCGCTTCGGCAAAAGCTTCCCGCTCCTGCTCGTCAAGCACGCAGGAAAGCCGGGTCTTGGGGTTTTTCGGTTTGAAGGGGATGACTGCCACGGTCATGGTATGTTCTGTAGTGCGGGAAAGGAAAAAAAGGTAGTGTACCGACCCGGGAGAAGGGGGTATGAGATGAAGAACATCAAGACAGGGATTAGCCGTTTAATCCAGCGGACCACTAGTTCCCTTCCTGAACTGATGTGCGGGGATCCGGATCTCAAAAGACGCACCTGTGCCAGCCGTGCCGTTTTCCCGGATTATCATACCGTTTGCCGCAAGGATCTCCCGGGCGACAAATAACCCCCACCCGGTCTGCTTGCCAAACCCCCGCTCAAAGATCTTCTCTTTTTCTTCCGGTGCGATCCCGCAACCATTATCCGTTAAAAGAAGCAGGACGCCCTCGCTTTCAGATCTCACAGAGATCCGGATTTCTGTCGTATGCTTCCCGTGCCGGATGGCATTATCAATGAGATAGGAAAAGACTTTTGAAAAAAGCGGATCAGCATAAATCGCGCATACGCCAAGATCGGTGCGGATCGCCACATGGCCCGGGTTCACTTCATCACGGGCGAACCGGACCAGCATGTCGATATTCTGCCATCGTGCAGGCTCGGTACCGATATTCTGGTACACCTTGGAATAGGCCAGGATGCGCCGGATTTTATCAGTTGCCCGTCGTTCGGCTTCGAGAAAATGTAATTGCTGTTCGTCCTGCACCATGGTGCTCAGCAGCTCATTATATCCCATGATGGCGGTGAGCTGGTTGACGATTTCATGTCGCGTGACATTTCCCACGATCGCCAGCTTCTTTTCTGCAAGCTCCAGCGCCTGCTTCTGGGTGGCAATGGTCAGATCAACATCTGCTGTCTTGCCAGTTACCTGAGACTTTTCATGCATGCCCCTGATCTCGTGCGGTGTACCAGGATCCATTTCCACACCAGTCGTTACATGGAGGTTTTTACCTTTGATGAGAACTTGTTTGTACACTACTCACTATCCCCATGGATTAAAGTGCCGATAGAAAGAGAGCCATATATTCTGCATGTTTCTGAGGGATCCATGGCAGTAATTATCCAATAAAAAAGAACTAATGCAAAATACAACGTACATCAACAAAGACATAATCAGGGGATATCCCGTGCCTCAACGCACCATCACGTTCTCCCGCAACATCTTTCTTCCGCTCACTACCGTTTGCCGGAATCGCTGCGGTTACTGCAGTTTCCGCACACCCGTACAGGAGGGATGCCTGATGGCGCCTGACGCGGTGGAGCGGATAATCCGGGAAGGGGCGGCACTGAAGTGCACCGAAGCTCTCTTCACATTCGGTGAGCGTCCCGAACTGGAATCCGGGTTTGGTGCATACCTGCAAAAGGCGGGATATCACCAGTTTCTCGATTATCTGTATGCAATGTGCCGGTATTCCATCGGTTGCGGGGTGCTTCCGCACACGAATGCTGGTATTCTCACCTACGAAGAGATGGAATGGCTTCGGGAGGTGAACGCGAGCATGGGGATCATGCTCGAGACAACAGCTGACGTTCCCGCCCACCAGAACTCACCGGGAAAACAACCGGAAGTCCGGCTTTCGATGATCGAGGATGCCGGAAAGCTCAAAATACCATTCACCACCGGGCTCCTGGTGGGAATCGGGGAAACAACAGCAGATCGGGAGGAATCCCTTGGCGCTATCCGCGACCTGCACCGGCGTTACCGGCACATCCAGGAAGTGATCATCCAGAACTTCTGCCCAAAACCCGGTACCCCCATGGCAGGAGCCCCGGAGCCTGCTGCAGAAGAGATCTGCACAACCATTCACATTGCCCGTGAGATTTTGCCCCGTGAAATTGCGATCCAGATCCCCCCCAACCTGATCGATGCACAGGAATTGATCCCCTGCGGCGTGGATGATCTTGGAGGCGTCTCTCCGCTCACGATTGATTATGTGAATCCCGGGCATCCGTGGCCGGAAATTGAACGGCTCATGGACCTCATTGGCAACGCGAAGCTGAAAGAGCGCCTCTGCATCTATCCGCGGTTCATCAAACGGGGATGGTACCATCCTAACCTGCAACCCCTAATAAACAGGCTCGCACATACCTTAGACCAGAGGGAGCACCCGTGAAGCAGCGTGACCTGTTATATGAGGGGAAAGCAAAGTCCGTTTACCATACCGAAAAAAAGGGCAGACTGATTGTCAGGTTCCGTGACGATATCACCGCCTTTGACGGCGGGAAAAAGGATGTTCTGAAGGACAAGGGAAGCTACAACGCCCACGTCTCCGCCTTCATCTTCGAATATCTCGAAAAGCACGGGGTGAAAACCCACTTCATCAGCATGCTTGACGATCGCACGATGGTCGTGCGAGAACTTGCGATGATCCCGCTCGAAGTGATTGTCAGAAATATTGCCGCCGGCTCAATCGTCCGCACCTATCCTATCAGGGAAGGGACCCGACTCGATCCGCCGGTCATCGTGATCGATTACAAGGACGACACGCGGCACGATCCCATGATCAATGATGACCTGATTGTGGCACTCAGGATCCTAACACCTGCGGAACTCAGGAAAGTAAAAGCGATCGCTCTCAACGTCAACCGCCTGCTCACTGACCTTCTTGCACCACAGGGCATCACGCTCGTGGACTTCAAGGTGGAGTTTGGAAAACGGGAAAAGACGATCTACCTTGGCGACGAGATCTCGATGGACTCGATGCGCCTCTGGGATGCAGCAACCGGCGAATCACTGGACAAAGATGTGTACCGGTTCGATAAGGGAGATGTCATGTCAACCTACCACCGGGTGGCAGACCGGATCATTGGGCAGAAACAGTAATACGGACGCGAAAAAAATTTTTGACTCCATGATCCGTCACATCGAACGCAAAGCATAACGTGTCAGGTAAAATACAATCAACAGGAATGTACATTTTTTAGGGCAGGATATCATGTCAGAGGAAAATACTGCTGAAAAGGATATGCTGAAATGGGCGCGTACCTACGCAAGGAAACACAACCTGGTACTCAACTCCGATGAAAAACAGCTTGCAACCGTGATCCGCGGGCTTGTCAGGAACAAGACAAAATTCGGGCACCAGTACTGCCCCTGCCGCATCCGCAGCGGGGATGAGGACAAAGACCGTGCGATTGAGTGCCCGTGCGTGTACCACAAAGACGAGATCACAAACGACGGCAGCTGCCACTGCAAGCTCTACTTTAAAAAAGCCTGAACCGTCCGAATCTTTATTCTCTCATTACCATCAGTTTACCCCATGCCCCACGATTTCCCCAATCCCGGTTCTGTTTTGTGCAAAGGGCTTGAGCCGGTGATCGGTGGTGCACCGGTTCTCCTCATCCTGGGCAGTTTCCCGGGCAGAATATCACTGTTCAGGACCCGGTACTATGCGAACCCACGGAACCAGTTCTGGCAGATCATCGAGGCGCTCTTTGGTATCGGGCGGCATCTCCCATACGAACGGCGTATTGAGAGCCTGATCCAAAATCGTGTCGCGCTCTGGGATGTGATCGGCACCTGCCGGAGGGAGGGGAGCGCTGACCAGCGTATCAGGGACCCGTCATTCAATCCCGTCACAGACTTTATCACATCGTATCCAACCATACGTGTTGTTGCATACAACGGGGCAACCGCTTCAGGATATGCACCCGGCCTCCGGCTTCCCGACCGCGTCACGCAGGTCACGTTACCCTCGACGAGCCCCGCAAACACCCGGTTCACCCTTGCAGAAAAAACCGAACGCTGGGGAGTTCTTTTGGAGATCATGAACCCTGCACAGGGACAAGAAAATAAAAGGGAATTCACCGTTCCAGCCGGAACTTCAGGAAAATGACGTGGTAGATTGCATAGAACCCGACGAGGACGGCCGCACTGTACCCGAGTATCGCCAGCCAGAACACTTCGTTTGGAAGGGTTAAGGACGACGAGATGAGGACGAGCGAAGAGCCGACCACAAGGGCAGCGACGACAAGCCCGATCATGAGCTTGTCGCTCGCCCGGTCAAGCGCCATCTGGAGCTTCTGGATATCGGTATCCACAACCTCGAGCCTGACAGTCCCCGTCGAAAGGCGTTTTAACATCAGGTTCACGTTGCGCGGGAGGTCGAACATGGCATCCACTGCCTCCATCATGGAGTTGGACGCCCGTTTAAGGTAGGCAGCGGAGAGGTTATCGGTATCCGCGAGCTTGGTGAGGTAGGGGGCGACCTCCTTTCCCAGGTTGAATTTCGGGTCGAGCCGGATACCGATATCCAGCACCATGACAAAGACCTTGAGCAGGAGCATCAGGTTCATCGGCACTTTGAGCCGGTACCTCCGCATGGTATCGGTGAGCTCGGTGACCATCAGCCCGAAGTTCATCTGCTGCACCTCCTCCCCCTCGTTCCCCGCCCCGCCGAAGTCATGCATCATGATATACAGGTCGTCCCGGAGCGCTTCGCGATCCGATTCGTTGATCACAATCCCGAAACCCTCCAGCGACTTTAACATCAGTTCGATATCATCGGTCACCAGTGCAAAGAGCAGGTTGATGAAGAGCTGGCGCTTCTCGGGGCGCAGCACGCCCACGATACCGAAGTCAAGGAAGACAACATCGCCCTCTTTTGTCACAAAAAGGTTTCCCGGGTGCGGGTCACCATGGAAGAAACCGTCCTCGAAGATCATCTTGAGGTATGCATGAAAACCGCGGACACCGACAGCATGGGGGTCGACACCGAGGGCTCTGATTGCATCGGGTTCATCGATCCGCACACCTTCGATGAATTCCATCACGAGCAGACGGGACGAGGAGTGCTCCCAGTAGATCTTCGGGAACCTGATACCGGGAACGTCCCTGAAGTTGCGCGCCATCCGTTCAGCATTGCGGGCGTCCCGCAGAAAGTCGAGCTCCTTTCGAATCTGCTGGGCAAAATCCTCCACCATGCCAATGGGATTGTAGACCCGTACTTCGGGCAGGACCGCATCGATCCGATCTGCCATGGAGTGCAGGATGGCAAGATCGGTCTCGATCACATCAGGAATGCCCGGGCGCTGGACTTTGAGCGCGACCATGGTGTCGTCCTTGAGCACGGCGCAGTGCACCTGCCCGATCGATGCGGAGGCAAGCGGCGTCTCGTCAATTTCACAGAACCAGTCGTCGATGTTCGGGCAGGTCTGCAGGATGACCGCCTTGACATCGGAAAACGGAAGAGGTTTTGCGTGGTCCTGCAGTTGTTTGAGCTCGTTGATCAGTTCGGGCGGCAGGAGCTCCGTTCTTGTGCTCATGATCTGGCCGAACTTGACAAATGTCGGGCCGAGCTCTTCAATCGCGAGGCGCATCCTCTCATATACGGTTGACGTCTCAGGCGGACCTCCCGGAGTGGGGAGACGGAACCGGGCCCGCCCGGGAAACGCCTTCTCCAGCGCAATTCCAAACCCGTACTTGCCCAGCACGTCCACGATCTGCGCATAACGCCGGATCCGTGTGACCATGCGTAGTGGTTGGTTGTCAGCCTACTTAACGGTCACTTTTTTTGAGGAAGTATCCTAAAAAACAATGAATACCGGGTTAAGGACCTTTTTTGAATACAATAATCCGGTTCGTGTTGGTGCCGCAGCCCATGTTATCCACGCCCCAGATATGGGACGTCTTGGTGAATGTCTGGGTGTTAATCATGACTGCAGGACAGGCAAAACCTGCGGCAATCCCAAGCGGCACGATGTATTCCTCAAGACGGATTGTCCCTTTCCGTACCTCGCCCACTTCAAATGCCACCCACCCTCCTGGCGCTGTCACACGGTAGAGTTCGGACAACACATCCCTCATAACCGCTGCCCACTCTTCCACCGTCCGTGCCATCGTAATCGTTTTTCCTATGGTATCGCCTTCAAGACCATTGAACCAGCAGCGGAGCCAGTTATCCTCGCGGTACTGGACGATGTCAAGGAACGGCGGTGATGTGACGGTGAGCTGAACGGTATCATCCACAATATCCGGTGTATCCCGCGCATCACGGGTCAGGAACCGTGCCCGTTCACCGGCACGGATGAGGGCTCTGATCTGGGAGTTGTTCAGCGTCCGCAGAAGGCTCCTTGTTTTTTTTACCATGAGCCGGTGGGTGTTGCGGTATTCCGGCACCTGGTTCCTCTTTCTATTGATCCGCATCTGGCTCTCTCGCGACACCGCCTGGTTTGGCGGGAGGGTGTACACTGAGAAGAAGCCGGATGAGTGCCCGGTCAGCCGGTTCGTGGCAATCATCGCGATCCAGCGGTCGATCTCGTCCTCAGTACCACGTTCCCGTTTATAGAGGAGATACCCCCTGAGCGCAATGATCTCTTTCTCCGTTTCAGGGTGGTAGAACATCGAAAGGTCGACTGCTCCCGCTTTGCCATCGCACGGGATTGTGGCAAGTCGCCCCTCCACCTCTCCAAGGGAGGGCGGAAAGAACCGCGGCCGGGTCATAATTTCCGAAAGCGGATTTGCATCGTTGGCGATGATGTTTCGCCCGCAGAGCCCTGCCTCAATGACGGTTGTCCCCCTGCCGCTGAATGGGTCGTATATCACATCACCGGATTTTGTCATGATGTCGATGAAGAACCGCGGGAGCTGTGGTTTGAAGCAGGCGCGGTATGAAATCTCGTGAATGGAGGACGCCTTCCGCTGGCCTGCCGTCCAGAACTCGTTGATATAGAGCGGGACGACATGACCGCCGCATGATAGGGAGCTGACCTTCGTCGTCGTCCTTTCGGGTTTTGGGCCGGTGACTCCCCCCAGATAGGCTTTCACGTCAGACGTAGGCGAACCTGCCATGATAATCGGACTCTTGTGAAAAACATTGGTACGATGACCGTATATCCTCTCTGATGAAAGATCGGATCATTCCTTAACCATGTCAAACGCCCGGGGATATCGTACGGTCCCGTGAATCCCTTTAAGCGATCCTTCAGCAAGAGCCATGACCATGAACGCTTCATCCGGGACCGGGAACGGTGCCTCGATACCCCGGACGCGTGCGGGAATGAAGCCGAACCTTGGGTAATATGCCGGGTGACCGACGACAACGACGATGCGGTGCCCAAGGCGCCTGCAGGCAGCAAGCCCTTCCTTCACAAGGAGAGAACCGATGCCAGACCGCTGGAATCCCGGGAGCACCGCCATGGGTGCGAGGGCAAGGGCAGGCGCGCTTCCTTCCGGAGAGGTGATTGTGATCGGCGGGAACAGGATGTGCCCCACGATCCTCCCTTCATTGACAGCGACCAGCGACAACTCTGGAATGAGATCACCGTCCTGTCGTAGCGCATCGACAAGCTGCGCCTCCGCAGGCTGACCGAAAGCGAGGAGGTGAACGTTGAAAATCGCAGGTATATCGGCGGGCGTTTCGGGGCGGATTGCGATGTGATTCATACCAGATCCCTCTCTTTTTTAACGACCAGTGCTGCGAAATTTCCGATGGTCGGGGGGGCAGTTACCTGCAGAAACGGGGATACCCCCGGCCCAACCCTGATCATCCCGCAAGGTTTTTTCCTGCATAGGGATCACCACACACCCAGTCGCCGTGCGGCATCCAGCAGGATCGCTCCTGCGTAGACTACCATCGTTACGTGAAAAAGCGGGAGTGCCTTCATCGCGGAGTCAGGGTCTCTGCCCCGCAGGATCAGGATGTTTGCCACAAGGAGCAGGATCAGTCCGGTGATCATCCCCATCCCCGCGATTATCCCCATATACGGAAAAAAAACCGCTGCGGTGATGGCATGGAAGATGCTAAAACCACCGATCCAGAAGACCGTTCCGTTGATTCCGTACAGCACGGGAATCGTCCTGAGCTGCCGGACGCGGTCGTTGGCAATATCGATCAGGTCGTTGACGCCGAGGTGCGCCATCGCAAACGGGTAGAAAAACACAAAATAAGCAAGCGCTGTCATATCCGGATATCCCGCACAGAGGTATCCAGCGACCGGAAAGAGGGCAAAGTCCGTGCGCCCGACAAGCTGGGCTATGGGGGAGGACTGGTTGCGTTTTTTAATCTGGTAAAACACCTCAACCGCATACGAAAAGACCATAATGGCAAACACCAACAGGCAATTTGGATATGGCAGGGTGGCGATCAAAAACAGGGTAAGAGCAAAGAGCAGGGCAAATAACCGGAACGCTGCCTGCGGGGGAACAGAACCAGCAGGGATCGGGCGCCTCCCAAAAAGCCGCCAGTATCTGGTGAGCCTGAGGTGCTCGATGTCCCTGCGGTCGATGTCGCGGTCGATATAGTCATTGAGCACAAAACCCGCTTCAAATCCCAAAAAGCCGATCAATGCGCCCTTTGCAAGCAGCCACCATGAGAATGTGCCGTAGGTTGCCGCTGCCAGCATGAGCCCGGAACAGAACAACAGGGGCCATGCAAAGAAGAAGTGGATGCGGGTGAGGTCGGCATACGCCTTGAGTACCGGCACGATACCGGACGGCGCCGGCACTGCTGTTTTGAGTGAGCGGGGCGTTTCCTCACCCGGTGCTACCGCTCCGCCTGCCATACCAGTACCTGTCGGATCGGTATCGGAGCTCTTGTCCATAGGCGTATCAGGGGGGTTTATCCGGAAGGAATCCGGGAGGTAAAAAAACCTCCCGTCCCGGGAACGTTATTCCACCTAGTTGTTGTGTTTCCAGCGTAATAATACGGCTTCACGCGAAGCGCCGG
>CAZVFG010000019.1:5851-22839 GCA_964626125.1 uncultured Methanoregula sp. | reverse complement strand
GATCTCAATATTGTAATCAGCGGGGCTGGGGCTGCCGGATATGCAATTGCCCGGTTACTCAAATGTATCGGTTATAACCCTAATTTCTGCACCATGGTAAATGAGATTATTGTCTGCGATACAACGGGGGCTATCTTCCGGGGCCGGGAGGGATTGTATAAAAACAAGTATAAGTTTATCATTGGTGAAGAGACAAATCGCAGAACGCTTTCCGGAACGCTTGCGGATGCGATGAAGGGCGCCGATGTGTTTATCGGGGTTTCAGCCCCGGGTATTGTGACTGAAGAGATGGTACGACCGATGAATAAGGATCCAATTGTCTTCGCGATGGCAAACCCGATTCCAGAGATTATGCCTGATGCGGCAAAACATGCGGGCGCTGCTGTTGTCGGGACCGGCCGCAGTGATTTCCCCAACCAGATCAATAATGTGCTTGCATTCCCCGGTATATTCCGCGGGGCTCTCGACGCCCATGCAACGAGAATCAGTGATGAAATGAAGGTTGCAGCGGCACATGCAATTGCAGATTACCTCCCCAAACCCACCCGCGATCGCATCCTGCCCAATATCCTTGACAAGGAAGTCACCAAGAGGGTCGCCCTCGCAGTAAAAGATGCCGCAGTGCGTTGCGGGTGCAGCAGGCAAATGTACTAAAAAACAATCTGCAATTTTTCAATTATCCATAACCCGTAATCTCGTAATCGATTGTTGTGGAATTTTTTGCACACTCTTTCCCGTGCACAAGCACTTCGTCAACAGCCCTCTTCAGGAGCGCAGGATATACCGCCCCGACCATTTCCTGCACGGGTTTTCCGTCACAGAAGAATTTGAATGTGGGGGTGCTCCTCACACCGTAACGTTCTGCTGTCCACAGGTTTGTCGTGATATTGATGCGAACAAATACAACGCGATCGTGGTATTCGGCTGCATAGGTTTTGAAGTACGGTTCCATCTGGTGGCAGAAAGCACATGTCGGGGAATAGAACATCACCACCACCGGTTTTGTCCCCTTTTCCACTGCATTCTCCCAATCCCGATCATTTACTTCCAGCACAGTCTGCTGTTCCACAGCATTTACCCCGAATGAGACTGGTGCAGATGCGATTCTTATAGTTTGTCCTGCATCAGAAGGCGGATAATCATACATGTGCATGCTACCCCGGTGATTGTGAGCTCGAACGGGAGGGGAGTTGCCTGTGTAGGTGGTGCATACGGACGGGTATCCGTTGCCACGGAAGTAAGAAATACCGTGGGTGTCGGGATAATTGTGGTTGGTATGGGTGTCTGCGCCCGCTGCGGAACAATAGTAAATGTTGTGCTGCGGGTTATATCCTGTTTTACTGCCGATACCCTGACAATATACTCATCGGGTTTGAAGGTGGTAGCATCGATATCAAAAGACCAGCGGTTATACTTGCCCCACCCGGGTATTATCTTTACAATCCCTGTCGTACCGGAAAACTCACCGCTTTGTCCCTTTCTTGTCGGAACAAACGATGAGGAATACACTTCGACGAGCAGGTCATCATCGATGGCAAGGTTGGTTGTACCCGAAATGGTGAATTTCTCTCCGACCGCGTATTCACCGATTGGGTCGATGAATGCATTGGGCGCATCCACAACAAATGATCGGTATGTAAAAGTGTCATCGATATTCTGATCATTTACTGCACGGACAAGAGCCGCAGCTGCGTCCGGTGACTGGAGGCTTCCAGGTCCGGTAAGAGTGAAGATAGCCATACCGCCATTCAACTGCTCGTTGATAACCTGTCCGGTGCCGGCGTTATACGTAATGTCAAACTGCCCGTTCATCATCGGATGCTGGACCAGCACGAAATACTGCCCGGCTGCAAGGTTCTGCGAGTCTGCAGGCCTGAGCTCGTATTCGAATGAATTGTCCTCCTGTACCTGAATCGTGGTGACCCGCGCATAGTTGTTGCCGATAAGCCATACCTGGAGACCGGGTTGCGGGTGCCCGGTAGCAATCCCTTGGACGACGACCGGGTCCCCTTGCGCGATGGTGTGCAATGTTGGTTGTGGATCGCCCACATCAAGGACGAGGGCAGTGACCGGAGTGATAGCCATCATTAGGCATACGAGCGTGACCGAAAAGGTTATTGTTCGAGATCGTTGGGCAGCCATAGTCCTATAAAGAAAATACAGCATGACATCTCTTCAATTAGCAGGTAAGGACCGGGTTCATCTATGGTTTTTTCCTTGGTCTTATTCACCCTAAAAACAGTTTGATTTGACAAATATTTTCGGTCAGATCGTTTCACGATGTAAACTGTGAGGAAAAAGAGAGGAGGATGACCATGTATAAAAAAATCTTCTTTACTCCACGTTGGTGAGCCTGCGTTGCAGCTCGTATACTTCTGCCTTCTTTGCCTCCATAAGCGAAGAGATAATCGCATCAGAAAAGACCAGCGCAAGGGTCTCAAACAAGGTTCCGAGCGGTGCAAAAACAGAGGTGACTGACCGGTACATACCGGTCAACTGCCGGATTTCAAATGAATTCTTGTCCCTGCAGTAATACCCGGTAAGGTCTCCGAGATTCACAACACAGTCTGCGATCCTGCTCATCCTTGAGTCAGGTGATGAAGTGATAAGACAAACCTTTCCCCCGAGTTCCTTTGCGGTTTCGCATATGGACGCCATAGAGTGTGTCTCACCCGATCCGGAAAACACCACCAGCGTATCACCATGATGAAATGCTGGCGTGATCGTCTCCCCGACCACGTAGGCATCAAAACCGAGGTGCATCAACCGCAAACCAAACGCTTTGGCAATGAACCCTGATCGCCCTGCACCTGCTACGTATACCCTCTTTGCATCAAGCATCTCGTTGAAGAATGCTGCCATCTGGTTCCGGTCCAGCATGCCGGCCGTTTTTATTATTGACTCTCCCATCTGCTGCATGAATGCCGGTATGTGGGGAACTTCATCAGTCATTGTTTGTACCGGGTTTATTATTTCAGGAGATAAGATTGTATCGGTGGCGTGGTTTTATTTCAGGAATACCAGTGGTATCAGACAAAGGATTTGGCAAAAATGGCGGATAATAAGGATTTTTTTTATCGCCAATCCCCTAGAATCGTCCGGACGTCTCAAAGCGATAGCAGGGAGGAGGAAAAATCCTTCGGATTTTGTCAAACGGTTTCAATCGGCCACAATTATATTATGTCCCCGTCTTGATTATGGGTTTTTATAGCCCGGGTCGCCGTTCATTACGATCCTTTCTGCACAGGAGCCCGGCAAGGTTGTATGCACCTGCAAACCCGACCGTTTTCTGGCTTCCGTGCATGATGTCAATGTGCTCAATCCCCAGAGATTTTGCTATCGGCTGCTCCAGCATCCCGCCAATAAGAAGATCAATGGCATGATCTTTGAGCTTTCGGATGATCAGATCGTGTTCCGGTTCGATCAACACTTCACATGCTGACTGGAGAAGAGATTCAATTTTTTCCTGAACGGAATGATCAAAATCGATTACAACCAGCCGTGGGACAATACCGGATTCAGCAAGAAAACGGGTCATTGATACCGCACGGGTGGGGCCGCTGACGATGGCAATATGCCGGTGCTTCAGGGATGTATAATCAGGCATCTGGTCCTGACCATCAAAGGGAGTAACGATTGCTGAAATGCCAAGGTTTTCTGCGACCCGCTCCAGAAACCGGATTGTCGAACGGTACCCTATTGGGATTTCCTCAAGAATATAGGGTGTACCGCAAGCTAACTGCAAAAGTTCTGCCGCCTCCTTTCCTGAAGGTTCACAGAGTACAATATTCAGTGCTGCTGCACTGATCCGTTCAAGGTCTTTCCGTGTTGCACCTGCAGTGAGAACCGCATTCACCTTGACATCGATCAGGTTAAGCATGCGTCTGAGTTCTTCGAGATCGGGGCCGGCCCGCAGCATGCCTATCAGGTTAACGGTGCGGGGTTCGACGATATCGGTTTTTTTGACAAGTTCCTTTACCAGCTGGCGGAGGGTATCACTATACCCTTCCCGGAAATCTCCCTCAAATCCCCCGGCAGAGATGGCAATGACACGGGAGTGAGTCTTGGTATCTTGGATTGCACTGTTTGCATCTTCTCCAATGATGTCCGAGGCACAGCATGAGAGCACAAATACCAGTTCCGGACGAAGCATCTGGTCCAGATCCTCAATTGCTTCTTTGAGTTTCTGTTCGGCGCCAAAGATTACGTCATGTTCATCAAGGCATGTAGAATAGATCTCTGAAGGCTGATCCCCCCTCATCCCCAAGATATAATTAATATGATACACACAGCCTTTTGGCCCATGGACAAGGATTGCACTATTTTTTATGGTGCTGAGCGCCTTTATGGCCCCGAACAGCTTGCAGGTCCCCCGCGGGATCCTGACTGCATGTCGTAAGGAGTGTTGACCAGCCATAAATTCCCTGTATATGGATCATAATACATGGTGCGGAGATAAGCAGATCGTTTTTCGGAAGCATTGATGAACATGGGATCTCATGGATTGTTTATGTACGGTATTTTTGCATACATGAATTATCATGTATCCAATGTTTTTAAAACGGGGATCAATGGCATGCCCGTCATGGTTCGAAGTGATAAGGTTCTGTCATCGTTATGTGGCATCAGATCCAGAGCAGCCGTTTATGGGAGATATTCTCGATAATCCCCTGCTTCGGGAACGAAAATTTGTCTTTTCCAACCGGTATGAGGCGGGTAAACAACTGGGGGCGCTCAACAGCGCACTTTGAGAAATCCGCGACCCAGTAGTCCTTGCCATCCCGGCAGGTGGTGTTCCGGTCGGAAAGGAAGTCCCCCTCGTTGTCGGAGTACTATTAGACCTTGAGATCGTGAGAAAAATCCAGATCCCTGGTAATACCGAGGCGGGATTTGGGGCAGTAATCTGGGACGGCCAGGTGCTGATCAAAGAACGATTGCATGCAGTACTCAAATTATCACAGGATGAGGTTGATGCGGCGATCTCCATGACAAGGAAAAATGTACACGAATGGATTGCCCAATTTACCGGCGAAAGGCCATTTCCTGGCCTTGCAGGAAAAACCACAAACCCGATTGACGACGGCCTTGCTTCCGGCTTCACGATGCTTGCTGCAATAAAAAGCATCCGTATCAATCATCCTGTACGCATCATCATCGCGGCTCCTACCGCTTCAGCCTCACTGCTGAGCTTACTGGAGGGGAAGTAGATCATCTGTTCTGCCTGAACATCAGGAGCCACCAGCGATTCGCTGATGCTGAAGCGTACGTAAACTGGTATGACCTGGAGATCGGGAAGTACTCCCAGAACTTGTGAAATTGCTTATCCGTCATAATGCAGGATCATGACTGATCTGGGAGTACCGGGTGAGAAAACCTCACCCTTTCCGTACTTTATTCCCACAACGCAACTTTTCCAAAACCAGTGGTAAAGCATGTATGTAAATCAAGAATAAAAAATGGAAGATAAGGGTAACTCTTTTTTAGTTCCCCATTACTTCATGCAGAACTATCCGGAATTAAGTTTGTATTTGGTATACACGTCGCAGGCAGGACATTTTCATCCCATCATTTTTGCAGTTGATGCTTTCGCAGACTTGCCCCGTACACAGAAGAATGCATGGGGTGATTATTCCTTAAACTAGTTATCCTTAAAGGTCGGACAGGTCCGCAATACCCTCATAATCTTTAATTTCGGGTGACACTTCCATAATGCGACAGTCACGCAAAAATGTTACAAAAAATATTGAAAATAGTGTGGTTTTCTACAAAGCCGCAAACATTTTTCTTTAAAACCGCGGAAAAAGGAGGTTTTAACCTGATTGGATCAGGTACACCTTCTTGATATAATTGTTCACTGTTGGGCACTCATGGACCAACATTTCCCGGCATTGCGGGGGAGACTTTTTTTGGAAATTATTTAGGGGACGTGGTTGTGTGCAATTCTGCTCATCCAACCCACTCGAGTAATCCGCCACCGCTTGACTGGTCGCGGGACTTGCGGGTCTGGGGCATCTCAACTGCTTTTGGGTTTGCCCGCTTGTTCTCAATATCCTGGATAACGGTTTTATACGATTGTCGTGTACCGAGGATCTGGGCGCTCTTTACACCCGTCATGATTGCAAGGACGCGGATCTTGCCCTCCATGTCATTTCTGACACGTGCGCCCCAGATAACATCTGCATGCGGGTCAAGCTCATACGTAAGCGAAGTCGCGACCTCTTCTGCATCCTGCAGCGTAAGATCGGTGCCACCCGTGATGTGAATCAGGCTTCCGGTTGCACCCCGGTAGTCAATATCAAGCATCGGGTTGCTCAGGCATTCGCGGACAACGCTTTCTGCCTTGTTCTGCTGCTTGCTCTCTCCCACGAGCATGACAGCGACGCCTCCCTTGCTCATAATCGCACGGACATCTGCATAATCAATGTTGATCAATGACGGCTCAGTGATTGTCTCGGAAATGCCCTTTACCGTCTCTCCGATTAACTGATCCATGACAGAAAATGCCTGGCCCAGCGGGAGGTTCGGGACGAAGTTCTTGAGCCGGTTGTTGTCGAGTACAATGACCGAGTCGGCAGCGGACGCGAGTGCCTCAAGACCCTCTTCGGCACGGATAAGGCGTGCTTTTTCCACCTGGAACGGATAACTGACCATGCCCACCACAATCGCACCCTGTTCCTTGGCGATCTGTGCGACGACCGGTGCTGAACCAGTGCCGGTACCGCCACCCATACCTGCGGTGATGAAAACAAGATCGGCGGACTCCAATAGTGCCTCGAGCGTGGGACGTGCCATTTCGGCTGCGCGTTTCCCGATATCCGGATATCCACCCGCACCGAGACCCTTGGTCAGGGATTTGCCAATCAGGACGCGTTTGTCTGCCTGGACCATATCAAGGTGCTGCTTGTCCGTGTTGATCGCAATCGTTTCCGCACCAGCGACACCCATATGATGGACGCGGTTTACGGTGTTGTTGCCGGCGCCACCACAACCGATGATTACAATCCTCGGTTGTCCGACAAAGTCGTCTTCCATAGCATTGGCGCCGGGTTTGTTGATTTCCTTTTCAAGCTCAGCGTTTTTCAGCGCATCGTTAATTATGCTCTGCATATCTACCCTCTCATACCTTGAATGAAACCTGGTCACTGTCTTTCAAGACACGGCTGGCACGTTTGTCCACGAGCTCACGAACGGCTGCCCGTACCGCTTCGGAGACATTGGGGTATTCCCCCGCGTCCACCATCTGCTGGAGGAGGTTAATCTGTTGTTCCGGGAGCCGTAGGGTGATCCGTTGCATCATCGTATCTCACGTTTCTGACATATGTCAGTCAATTGTCATTCATATGTCAGACAAGGAGAATCCTTGTGTCTGATTTAACCAGATGAATCAAAATATCACATTAATGTATAAAAACTTTCTTCTTTACAAATCCACCCCCCACAAAACGCATTTATGGCTTCCCATGTAACAAATTGAGTAATTATAGGGTTTTGTTCATGGCGGTCCCAAACATAAACAAGGTCGTACATGGGGGGTGTGGCAAGCGGCAACATGAAAGAACCCAGAAAAATGTGCTGGATTTCAGCGCGAGTACCAATCCCGTGCCACCAACTGTTTCATGGACATGTGACCCGTTCTACATCCAACACTATCCGGACGATACCTATACTCAGCTGAAGGAAGTTATTGCGCATACATTCAACAGGGATGTCCAGGAAATCTGTGTTGGCAATGGATCAATAGAACTGATCCGTGTTTTTTGCCATGTTGCGTTCCAAACGAGCCGGACATTTTATACCGAAACACCGACATTTGGGGAATACGAGTTTTCTGCTCAGCTTGCAGGCGGGATAAAAGTTCAGGATATGAAAGATGCAAAGATTCAGTTTATCTGCAACCCGAATAATCCAACCGGAACCTTACGTACCAAAGAAGCAATGCTTTCACTTCTTAACGACATCTGCTGTTCTGACGGGATCCTCTGTGCTGATGAAGCTTTCATTGAGCTAGCGGACCCTGACCAGAGCCTTGTTGATGTGAAAAATGATCATCTCATTGTCCTGCGTTCCCTCACAAAATGTTTCTCGGTTCCGGGTATCCGGTTTGGTTACGGATTTGGTGAACCGGACCTTATTTTGCGCATGGAAGCGTTGCGCCCGCCGTGGAGCGTGAACGCTTATGCAGAAGCGTTTGCACTCCAGGCGTTCAGACACTATCATGAACTTTTAGTATCCCGGAATTTCATCGAACGGGAACGTACCTGGCTTTATGAACATCTTTGTGCTCTCGGACTCTCCTTTTCACCTTCCTCAGCAAATTTTCTGCTCATCGACACAGCTGAACCGGCTGGCATTCTGTGTAAAAGATTACAGGCCGCAGATATCCTTGTGCGGGACTGCACGTCCTTCGGTCTGCCAACAATGATACGTGTTGCTATACGTACCCGTGACGAAAACCGGTGTCTTCTGGAAGCGCTTTCAGCATGCTTGCACTGATCATGGCAGGGGGTGGGGGGAGCCGGCTCAATCTCGGAGAAAAGCCGCTGGTAACGATCGCGGGTCAACCCATGATCGCTCACGTTATCCGTGCATTTGAATCATATGGCTGTGATGTCGTTGTTGTGGCATCGAAAAAGACCCCCATGACCCAGAACTGGTGCCGGGCTGTCGGCATCGACCTTTTTTGTGCAGACGGAACCGGGTATATTGAAGATATGGTCGATGCTGTTCGTACGCTTGGGGAACAGCGCCCGCTGTTCATTGCTGTCTGCGACCTCCCCTGCCTGCATGCCGGCATCCTCAGGACAATGTATGAAGCCTATGCAGATTCGGGAAAAGATGCCTGTTCTGCGTGGGTGCCCGTTTCACTTATCAAAAACCGCTTCGATGTACAGTATCAGGAGAATATAGGCGGTATCGCTGCCTGCCCATGCGGGATCAATATCCTCAAAGGAGACCGGATTTCGGAACCACAGGATGAATTCCGCTTGGTACTTCACGAACAGCGGCTCGCATACAATGTCAATACCCGTACCGATCTTTCTTACGCAGATATATTTCTCAGGGATCATACCTGACAACCCGGACTGTCCGTATTCCACTCATGGCCAAACTGGAAGACAATCCCCCTGCAAGCCCCAGAACTAAAAAATACCCTTAAATTTTACAGATTTAACAGAATACATATTAACCAGCATCCCCAATATCATCCTATATGGTGGTATCGCAGGAAATCGAACTGTCCGGTCATATCATCGATTCGGGCATTATGACCCAGCTCTTTGACAAGGTCATGGATATGGGCGGCAACTTCGAGATCCTTGTGTTTGATATTGGGAAGAGGAAGACCGACCCGAGCTATGCACGTCTCCGGGTTGCTGCAGCAAACCGGGAGAAACTGGGTTTTATCCTCTCCGAATTGCACCGGCTTGGTGCACACCCCCTTGAAGTTAAGGATGTCTACGTTGTTCCGGCTGAACGTGACCGGGTCGGTTCCAAGGGTTTTTATCTGACAACGAATCATCCGACCGAGATCAAATTTAATGGGGAATGGATTCCTGTCGAATTCATCGAAATGGACTGCCTGATCGTAATGGAAAAACAGGCAAAAAGGGCGATCTGTACACCACTTTCGAAACTCAAGAAGGGTGACCTTGTCGTTATTGGTGAACAGGGAGTCATGGTGCATTATCCCGAACGTCCCCGAGAACAGAGCAATTTTGAGTTCATGCATGGCACCGTGTCATCGGAACGCCCAAGTGTCACGCTCATATCAAAAATTGCACGCGAAATTATCGACGTGCATAAAAAAGGCGGCAAGATCATCCTTGTTGGCGGACCTGCCATCATCCATACCGGTGCGGCAAAAACTGTTGCCGACATGATTCGCAAAGGTTACATCAACGTGGTTCTGGCAGGAAATGCGCTTGCCACCCATGACATCGAGTTCAACCTTTATGGAACGTCACTGGGAATGGATATATTGACAGGCAAACCCGTTATGGGGGGGCATAAGCACCATATCTATGCAATTAACGAAATTTTGCGGGCGGGTTCGATCAAACAAGCGGTGGACAGGGGTTTAATCAATGGAGGGATCATGTACGAATGCATCAAAAACAACGTCCCGTTTGTCCTTGCCGGTTCAATCCGCGATGATGGACCTCTGCCCGATGTCATTACCGATGTCGTCAAGGCACAAGAGGCGATGCGACAACAGCTTGGCGGATGCAGTATGGTCCTTATGGTTGCGACACTCCTGCATTCAGTAGCCGTCGGCAACTGCCTCCCGTCCAGTGTCAAGACGATATGTGTTGACATCAACCCGGCATCTCTCACCAAGCTGATGGATCGCGGGACGATGCAGGCAATTGGCATCGTCAGTGATGCCGGTACATTCTTTCCCTTACTTGCTGATCAGCTTGAGATTTTGGAAAATCCCAAAAAATAAACAATTCAGCGTGTAAGCGGCATGCAGAATGGCATCTCCTGATCCAAGATAAAGTGCCACTCCTCTTTGCATGCGCATTCTGTTTCCAGGAGTGATGTGACCAGATCCCGGTCTGCAGTGAGGGAATAATCCCTAATACCTTTCACGATCTCATGATCACATGTCCCACAATTATGTGCACCGCGATGCCGTCCGCCTCCGACGGGATCACAGGTAATATGCAGAGAGGTGTCCTGCAGGATCTCAAGGATACTCCAGAGATAAGGGGGGCGGTATGCACCCCGCTTCCAGTACCATTCAAGGTCGGTCTGGCGTTGAACGGTGCACGGGTTTAATGAGATCATGTCAACTTGGCCGGATATCTGCTGAATCGATCTCATCATGTCTTCAACCGCTTCTCGTTCTGTCAAAAATAATGGTTTGAACAAAAGATAGGCTTTAACACCAGCTCCCGATGTTCGTGCACGTTCAGATGCTTCGGTAAAGTCTGAAAATAAAAATCCTTTCCTGATGCATTTTTCACGGATCCTGTCATCGGTCGTCTCAAGCCCCATGGCACAGATCAACGGAATTTTCCAACTTCCGTCATCAATTTCTGAAAGAAACGTGGTGATCGACTCTTTGTACACGAACTCCGGCCGGGTCTCCGCAATAACGATCTTTCCAATAAAGGCCGCTGCAATTTTGGTACGAACTGACGGAGGAATTTCATGGGGATCAAAAAAACTTCCCGATGTGAAAATTTTTACCATTTGGTAATCATCGGATTTATGCTGTTCCTGCACCCATGCAAGTTGCGAGAGCAGTTTTTTTTCCTTTGATTCCGGTGATAATTCACCTGTATAGCGTTCGTGCCGGTAGCTGCACATCAGGCACCGGTTCCAAAAACATCCCGATGTCTTGAAAATGATTGTCAGGCATTCAAGTATCGTCCCTTCATACCGTTCCCTGCCCCGCCAGCACGCGAGGGGGCATTCGCGCATATCAGAAATCATTAACACTTTAGTGGTTGACTTTATGATAATGAATAAGTTCGTCCTGCCGGTGCTGGGACTGCTTTTTTTGGTTGGAATTGCTGCTGCGTACCAGATCACGATCTATGCACCGGAATCGGTATCGGTCGGGAAGCCCCTTGTCGTGACCGGGACGACAACATACGGTATCGGGACACCCATCAACGTGATATTGTACCACCAGGTAACGGCAAATACCGAAATACAGCGAAGGACTGGCTATGTACTGACTGACAACACGTTCCGGGTGGTGTTTGACACGACAGACCTTAAGAAAGGGACATACAAGGTGGAGGTGCCGCGGGAGGGACTGGGGGATTCGATCACGACGCGCCTCGTCCAGCTCATTGACCGGTCCGATGAGATCGTGCTCAGCTCTTCACAGGAGCAGCAGTTCACCGGAACGCTGACCATAGCCGGCCTTGCGCAGGGAAACCAGAATTCCGGCATTCAGGTTGAGGTGACAGACCCCGGCGGTGAAAGGATACTCGGCCCCAAGTATATCGGCACAAATTTCCGGGGATATTTCATGGTTGATGTACCGATTACCAAAACCGGGGTGTATGACGTGAGTTTCACCGATTCACAAGGTTTTATCGGAACAAAAACAGTTTCTGTGATCGGGAGCGTACCGGCTCAGACAATAACGGTTGCAGGAACCGTCACCACCCCCGGAGAACTCCTGTCAGCACATGCGAAATCGTCACGTGATAACCCTGCCTATTTTGAAGTTATATCAGGATCTTACAAGATGAACATATACACATCATCCAATATTGACTGGATGATGGAGTATGTCGACGATCGCGGAGCCCTTCATTCGGTATTGAGCCGGAATCAGTTCAATCCTGAAGAACTTAATGTAAAGGGAAGAGGGAATATTATTTACTTTAAAATCTACCCTTTTAAGTACTCGGAGAGCGGCGTCGTCTTTCTCTATGCAGACAATGCACAATCGGTGAAGGTGAGCCCCGCGGTGCCGTCTGTCTTTGGAACTGTACCCCCGACACCTGCTGAGACGCAGAAATCGCCGGCGATGCCGGTGCTGGGGGTTGCAGCAGTGGGAATGGTAATGATATTAATGAGCGGGCACCGGAAAATTTAATTTATAGTGATTTTGAAAAATTTTTAGCAATTGGTGAAAATCCCTTCGGATTCCTTACACCCGTTTCAAATACAAAGAAGCCTTTTTTATTTCGCACACCAACATATGGAGCACTGCCGGGGTAGTCTAGTCCGGGAAGGCGTTGGTCTTGAAAACCAATGGTGCTCTGCACCTCAAGAGTTCAAATCTCTTCCCCGGCGTCAACATGGTTTTTATTTTTCTGGAAGAATAGTCTGTGTCCGCCGATTTTTTTGACTCCTCACTCCACACTCCGCACCCTCTCCTGTGTTCCATCACTGATTTTATGTGATGGGAAGACCAAAGATATACGTTCAAGAGTTCAGAGGGTCCTCGATGTGCGTTGCAGTCCCGGCAGAAGTGCTGGAGATCAGGGAAGGGAATATCGGGCTTGTGGACTACGGTGACCTCAAGCAGGAGATCCGGCTCGACCTTGTCGACGTGAAAGTCGGTGAATTCGTCCTCGTCCATGTGGGGTTTGCAATCCAGCGGCTCTCCCGCGAAGAGGGGCTGGAAACCCGGGAAGTGTTCAGGCAGGTCTACGCCGCAATGGAGGAGTGATGCACGAGTACTCCATTGCCTATGACCTGTACGCAACTGCCCGCAAAGCTGCACATGAGAACCATGCAGACCGGGTGAAGAAGGTCTGTGTCGATGTCGGGAAGATGGCGATGGTGAACCCGGAGCAGGTTGTGTTCCTGTTCGATGTAATCAAGGAAGAAGACCCCCTTTTTCTCGAAGCTGTTCTCGATTGCCACGAGGTAGCGCCGCAGACAAAATGCTCCTGCGGGTACGAAGGTGACGAGATTTTCGTCTGCCCCCGCTGCGGGGCGCTGCCGGAGATGGTGAAAGGCAGGGAAATTGTTGTGACCAACATCGAGATTGAGGTAGCCGACGCATGAAGGTCACCATGATGCACGGAGCCGGCGGAGAAATGATGGGGGAACTTTTGGTGACCCTTACAAAATTCACCCACAATAATGCCGGCGGGATTGGGCTTGAGGCGCTCGATGATGGCGCAGTCATCCCGCTCAACGGGCAGAACCTCGTCTTCACCACGGATTCGCATGTTGTGCGCCCGATTTTTTTCCCGGGCGGGGATATCGGCAGGATTGCTGTGTGCGGTACCATCAATGACCTCGCAGTGATGGGCGGACGCCCGCTCGCGCTCTCGTGCGGGATGATCATCGAAGAGGGCTTTGATGTCGACGACCTTGCGAGAATTGTTTCATCCATGGATGAAGCGCTCGGGGAGGCGGGGGCAAACCTCGTTACCGGTGACACGAAGGTAATGGAGAAAGGTGCACTGGACGGGATTGCGATCAACACAGCTGGTATCGGTATTGCAGAGACGGTCATACGTAACAACGGCCTGCAGCCCGGCGACGCAATTATTGTGTCCGGGACGATGGGTGATCACGGGATCGCAATCATGGCACACCGCGAGGGTTTCGATCTTGGCGAGCAGATAAAATCCGATGTCGCACCACTCTGGGGGATTGTTGAAAAAGCACTTGCTGCCGGGACGATCCATGCGATGAAAGACCCGACCCGGGGCGGTTTTGCGAGTGCGATCAATGAAATGGCAAAGAAGAGCAACGTGTCAGTACGGATTGTGGAAGAACGTCTTCCCATCCGCAAGAGTGTAAAGAGTGCTGCCGGTATGCTCGGCATTGACCCGCTCGAAGTTGCCAACGAGGGAAAAGTCGTGATGGGTGTTCCGCCAGCGGACGCAGATGCGGTCCTTGCTGCCCTCCGGTCGCATAAGTACGGCAGGGATGCGGCCGTGGTTGGTACCGTGACCAGGGGATCTCACGTGATCATGGAAACAGCGATCGGGGGCGAACGGTTTATCGAACCCCCAATAGGGGATCCGGTCCCGCGGGTATGTTGAACACGTGCTCAATAGAAATTACGTTTTTCCGGTATATTCAATTAAAAGCTGTAACGCCTCTAATTCCTGTTTCCCGCCGCATCTCCGAACGATTTCTGCGTGATAATCGATCAGTTTTTTCAATGCCGGATCGCGGGAGATGACATACCGCGTCGCATGCACCGTCGCATCGATAATGCTGTTGAACCCGCGGTTAACCGGCCAGACGGTTGATGAAAGAATTTCCTCATGCAGTGATGAGAGCCGGACCGTCATCGACTCAGTGCCGCGGTGCTCGATCACAACATTGAACGCCTGCCACGCATCAGCCTCTGCAAGCCGGTGCATCTCACGCCCGTGTACTGTTACCGGCAGGAATGCATCACGAGGGAGATCAGAAAACGCTGTCGTAACATACAGAACCGGATCATGGACGATGTTTGCCACAACCCATCGGTCGCGCTCGATATTGTGCGCTGTATGGCCGCCCCTGAAAATCACCATCCTTACCTGTGCATCCCGACAGATGATTCCCATGGGGGCGGCGTTGAACCGGGTGGTTGCGATTACCTCGTTGATTCCTTCAGTTAAAAGTCCCATTCCCACCCTTCTCCAAGAGCAATGTAGATTGCGGCAATGATGATATCCGCGATCGAACCCGGGTTAATGCCCTTTTCGATACAATCTGCATCGAATGTTTCGACCGGGACTCTTCCATCGAGCACGTTACGGGCTTGCATAACGGTTCGCTGCGCGATCTCACTGCCATGCTCCTTGATGATGAAGGTGTCCGGTTCGGACGCGAGCATTGTGAGGAAGGTCTGCACGATTGCTTCTCGCCCATTGCCAAACGTTTTCAGGAGATCCGCTCCGCGGCGTGTAAGCGGGAATCCGGTTACCCATTCGCGGGCGATCATATCATTCTTAGCGGAGTGCTGCATGACATCCAGCAGGGTCATGTCACGCTCGCGAAGGATCTGGAGAGATCGTGGATCGTTCACATCGAGTTCATCGTTTTTGTGTATCCGCACTGTGGTCATGCCGAATGCCCGGTAGAATGCCACCGCATCAGAAACATCGGTTTGCTCAATTGCTCTCAACGCACCGGTAATATCGCCGCCATACACAAGTGGGATAAGCAGGATAAACGCGCCGAAATGAGTATTGCCCCCGGCATGGCAGTTAGTTGCAGAAACAGCATGCCTGATGATTTCACCGATTCGTCCTTCCCCCCGCTCAGCCTCTTCCAGCGCGGGACGTGCAAATAGTGTTGACGCAAGAAAATGCTCAAGTCGCGTCTTCTCATAATCATGACAGCGGTCGACGTTCCCGGGTTTGGGAAACGCGCAGACCTCCAGCATCATCGCAAGCTGTGCCCGTTCAGCCCGCGTCATCAGGTGGCACGTCATGGAATACACGGCCCATTATCGTATCAGAGAGCTCGCGTTTAAGACGCATATACTCTTTGCCGTTCAACCCCTCCTGCTGGATCGTCATGTCGCGGAACATGCAGGGTGATGAAAGCTTGCAACACCACACCATGCTCCCAAAACAGGTGTGCTGCCCGCCTTCAAGTGGTGTATTTTTACCGGCCCCTATCTTCAGGGAAAGAAACTCTTCTTTTGTCATCCCAATCCGTTTCAGCGTTGGAATGAGCGGGCAATCCTTCACCGGCATACAGCAGAAAGTGAGCGCCCGGATATCGCCGCCACGGCAGAGTTGTTTGGGGGAGTTGTACCACCCCTGCTCATCCGTATACCTGGTAATGGCGGCATCAAGCCCGGCAAGTGTCCGGCTGTCTGCTTTCCGGGCGAGTGATACGAGGTCTGCTCCGTGGGAGAACATCTCCTTTGCGATATCAAAGGAGTTGATGGAGTTGTTCGCAATCAACAGAAGCGGGCAGCTGTTCCGAATCTGTCGTAGTTTTGCGATGCCCAAATCCATCAGGTCAATATGGAGGATATCTGCACCCGCACTCCAGAGTTTTTTTGCGAGCATTCGGTCATCAGCAGCAACACCGGCACGTATCTTGACCGAAACCGTCACTCCCGTTTTCTTCAGTGTTCTGACAATTGCAAAAAGTTGCTTTTGGTGGGAAAGGAGGAATTCCCCGCACCCGGCGTCAACCATTGGTTTCTGCCGGCAATGGGCGTCAATCTCATACACAACCGTGTCACCCAGTGCTTCTGCAATGGCGCTGAAGGACTCGGGAGCACTGCCCCGGAGGTTCAGGCCGACTACGACATCGCTGCCCTTCATCTTATTCATCTGGGAAGTGAGTTCCAGGATCGGATCATCATATAAAAATTCCTTCCGATCCCCTTTTGCAGCGATGGTCCGTGCCGCATTCATGGTCATGTCATCGATGGAATATCCTCCAATGAAGGCTGCCCCGATATGGGGAACCCGGGCAAGCACGTAATCAGCATCAACAATACCTGCCATTGATGCCAGTGCGATGGGTGTCCTGACGACGGTATCGTTGATGATTAAACCAAACCGCTCAAAGGATTCCATCATGGATTCATATCA
>CAZVFG010000019.1:0-5751 GCA_964626125.1 uncultured Methanoregula sp. | reverse complement strand
TTTTTTAAAAAAATTGCGTCATGGCGACAATGAAATTGTTGAGTTTAGAGATTCTCCAAAGTCCCTTTGGAACTTCCCGTCACACCGATAGGAATGACAGCAAAGTCCTTTTTGGACTTCTCGTTACGTCAGTGAAAATACAATCAAAACTCTTTTGAACCTTCTCGTTATCCTGATTGAGAAAATAGTGATATCGTGTCGAGAGTTCTTGTGACTATCTGTTACTGGTACAGAAGCAATGCGCACTAAAAAACCAGCGAATAAATGAGCATGGTTGTTCGATTATAACCGTTCAAGAAGGTACCCCTCGCGCGTTCTGGAGAGCTGGTTGCAGCTTCGTGCATCGTCAAGACTGATCCCCCGGTTGTGCCTGAAATAATCAAGAACGGTCATCCATGGGATAAGATATGCCTCGTTTGCCTTCCCTGCCCCAAACCGGAATTCAATCGCGAGATATCCTGAACGTCCGGTCTTTTTTAAGAAATCGGTAATTGCATCCATCTGATGGGTGCCATTTTTATCGGAATGGAAATGTTGCGAAAAATAAACTTTTTTATCGAGAATCGATTTGCATTCAATCGCAAGGTAATATGATGGGTTGAGCGAATCGACAAGGACATCCACATACTGGCTGGAAAATTTGTGCTGTTTGAGCCGGTATGCAAAACCCTGAATATGGTGGGATTTGAAAAACCGGTTAACACAGTGGACGATCTCACGCTCAAAGTCACTCATTGACTCTTTATTGAACGGCTCCTGCAAAAAACCATTTGGTAAGAATTTTTAAGGATAATAGTAATACTATTTGTTATATGGGTATGATGGGAATGTTACTCGTAGGGCACGGAAGTTCGATGCCTTACAACAAGGAGCTTGTTGAAACTACCGGAAAGATGATCGCCGCACAAAATACGGATTTTGTGGTGAAGTGCGGGTTTATGAACATGAACAGCCCCTCCATCAGGGAATCTCTCGAATCCTTCCGTCATGAAAAAATCGATGCACTGGTTGTCGTACCCCTGTTTCTTGCAAAGGGCGTGCATATCGAAAAAGACATCCCTGCCGAGATTGGATTTGTCGAGGGACAGAAAAAGGGGACGTTTGCATTGAACGGGAAATCCATTCCGCTCGCGTATGCAGAACCGATAGGAAGCGATCCGTTGCTGGCGAGCCTGATGGTCAAAAATGCACAGAAGGCCCTGCAATCCCTCTGATCTTTTTTATGAACATACTGGTACTCGATACCATCCATGGCGCTGATATTCTCGGCAGGGAATTTGCTGCCAGAGGGCATCGCGTCGATATGGTCGACGTGTACCGGAACCAGAGCGTGGTGGATGTACCGACCGCTCTTTCTCGAACATATGATCTGGTCGTTGCACCCGTCCACCTCGATCCCGGTCATCCTGTCTTACAGGCGCAACCCGCGCCGGTAATCTCACACCACGAAGCGGTACGCCTGTTCTTGGGAAAATCTGTCCCGCAGCCAATGGTTGAGATCACGGGTGCACGAGGCAAAACTACTACAGCGTTTGCCATTGCGCATATCATGAAAGGCCCTGGCATTCTCCATACATCAGCGGGTACATTCCGGTATCCGGACAAAACATCACTCTGGAAAACGAGTATCACACCAGCATCGGTTCTCGCTGCGGCTGACAAAGCCCGGGAAATCCGGGGCTGGCTTGTGGCAGAAGAATCCCTCGGTGTCAGCGGTGCAGGTTCGCTTGCGATTATAACATCAGAAAAGGACTACCCCTGCGCTGCCGGAAAGAAAAGCGCGCTTTCAGAAAAACTCAGGTCGGTCAGGGATTGTCAGAAAGTTCTCCTTGCCCCATTCATTAAACCTGAAACTGCTGCAATGGTGCCGCTTGATACCATTACCCGCTGTGAGGGAACGCAATGTCAGATCGACACCGGAGAAATGAAGGGAATGTTCGAAAATCCCCTGCTCGGCCTCGATGCCTACCGGGTCTCCCTTATGCTGGCCGGGGCTGCAGCCTGCCTGCTTGGCATCGATCCGTCATCGCTCTCCACGTTCCAGCGTGTTGACGGGAGATTGTCCGTCAGGTATGAAGGAACTGTCGTTATCCTTGACAATTCGAACTCTGGGACAAATGGCGCATCAACCATCGAAGCGGCAGACTATGCCCGTGCGCTATCAGGAGACAATGACCTTACCCTTGTGATCGGGCAGGAACCCGGGAACGGAGCAGTCTGCGAGGGGTTTTCTGATGACCAGATCATTGATGCAATATCCGCGGTCAGACCATCCCGGATCGTTATTGTTGGCGATACGCGTATCAGAAAACAGGATCCCGGGATACCTGAACCTGCACCACTCATGTATGCTCCCACGCGTGCCGCAGCAGAAGAGTCCGCACGTGCCGTGACCAGCCATGGGAGTATCGTGCTCGCTGTCAAGACATGGAGGTGAACGATGAAATACATGCACCCGCGCCCCAGCTCGATTGTCGCTGCGCTCTATACCGCGCGCGATCTCGATGTGGACGTAGCAATCCTCCACGGTCCATCGGGATGTTCGTTCAAGCATGCCCGCCTTCTTGAGGAGGACGGTCTGAGGGTGCTCACCACCTCACTTGCCGATAATGAGTTCATTTTCGGAGGGCAGAAACCCTTAGAAAACGTCCTGCGGTATGCACAGGAGCGTTTCCGGCCTCACCGCATGGCCGTGATCGGCACCTGCGTTTCGATGATCATTGGGGAAGACCTCCCGTCTGCCATCGACAGCGCCGGCATCACCACCCCGACCATCGCCGTCGATATCCACGCAGGATACCCGGAGAATATTGCCGGGGTGATCGCAACGCTTGAGGCAGCAGAGTCGGCCGGATGGATCAGCGGGGACGAGCTTGCCCGGCAGCGATACCTTCTGGAGAAGGCAAACGAGGTGGAGCGGCTGCGGGGGGCGGCAAGCGCTCCGTACATCGAACCATCGCGCGGTGATCTGAAGCATCTTGTTGCAAGGCACCTCCTTGAATGTGCTCGGAGCGGAAAAAAGGGCGTTGCGGTTCTGAATGCCAAAAAAGAAACCGCTTACATGTTCTCCGATGAACTGATTGCGTTGCATGATGCATGCCCGGATGCAGATATCACGTACATTGCCAACCTTGCCGATCGCGGTCTTCCGAAAGTGCGGGAGGACGCAAAGAGGATCCGTGACGGGATGGCAGCCCGCGGTGTCAGCTGCGAGATCATCGGGGCGCTGGACGAATACGGCGCGAACGGTGATATCCTCGGCCAGCGGATCCGGGAACTTTTGCCGTCATTCGCGCTTCTCTGTGGTGTTCCGCACGCCATCCCCGCGGAATATACAAACGGGATCACGTGCTTTTCGGTTACCAACGGACCACGACAGGTGGAACCGCTCCGCGCACTCGGGCACCGGCACGTGATCGTCGAGATCGATCTCCATCCAAAGACGCTCGGTGTCACGGATATTATAACAAGCGAGTTTGGTGCCGTGATCCGGAGCCTCGTATGAAGGCGCTCCTCATCACCGGCGACCGTTCGGGGAGCGGAAAGACGAGCATCACCCTTGCGCTGACCGCGCTCCTTTCAAAAAATCACATGGTCCAGACGTTCAAGGTGGGGATGGACTATATCGATCCTTCGTACCTTGCCGCGGTCTCGGGGCGCCCGTGCAGGAACCTCGACAGTTTTACACTTGCTACACGCCAGATCCGGCAGATTTTCAGGTATGGGTGCCGGGGCGCCGACATTGCGCTTGTCGAAGGCGTCCGCGGGCTCTATGAAGGGGCAGACGCGCTCACGGATGTCGGGAGCACAGCATCAATCACAAAAATCCTTTCACTCCCTGTTGTCCTTGTTGTTTCCGCGCAGAGCATCACGCGCAGCGCAGCGGCGATTGTCAAGGGGTTCCAGGCATTTGACCGCGACATATCGATCGCCGGTGTCATCCTCAATAATGTGAAGGGCGGATCACACACACAAAAAGCCTCGACCGCGATCGAACATTACTGCGGCGTCCCGGTGATTGGCGCCATACCCCGGATGGAGGAGATGCACCTTACCATGCGGCACCTTGGGCTCGTGCCATACCGTGAAGGGTCAATACAGGGTGAATTTTTGGCACGGATTGCCGCCATCACGGAACGTATTGGCACGCATGTCGACCTTGGCCTGCTCCAGTCGCTCATGAAAGATGTCACGTTCCCTTCCGGGAAAATGACAATCTTTGACAAAAAACCCGCCACCGATGTCAGGATCGGTATTGCCCTTGACGAGGCATTTAACTTTTATTATGCCGATCTCTTTGATATTCTCCCTGCGCTTGGTGCAGAGGTCGTCCCGTTCAGCCCCCTCCATGACCGGCTCCCCGATGCTGATGGTTACATGCTTGGCGGCGGATACCCGGAACTTTTTATCCAGCAGCTCGAAGCCAATGACCGGATGAGGGAGGCCATCCTGGACGTATCGCGCAATGGAATTCCCGTATATGCAGAATGCGGGGGGTTGATGTACCTTACCGAACGGATGGTTTTAAAGAAGGGCTGGCAGGGGGCGACACGCGATTCCCGGTTTGCGATGTGCGGTGTATTTCACGGTGAGACACGGATGCCGGCACACCGTGTGGTGAGTTACGTTGAGGGAAAAAGTGCGGCTGATAGTCCGGTGGGTTCTGCAACGTTCCGCGGTCACGAGTTCCACTATTCTGATGTGGTGCTGGACAAAAAAACTAGGTATGCCTATGTTCTGTCACGAGGGATCGGCATACAGGACAACCTTGATGGTGCCCTGACCAATCGTACCCTTGGGAGTTATACGCACCTTCACCCGGTATCAAGCTTAGGTATGGTTCGCCATTTTGTCAATCAGTGCAGAAAAAAAATCTGAGCCTGTGCAGGCTTGTCTTTTGGTTATGCATAACGCATATCAATACCTGGTTTAATTTTCAGGGTACTACAATCGAATAATGGATGAATAAACCCTCTCACGTTATTCTGGTGTTTTCCGTTGCTCAAATAAACGGTTGAACCCGCATCGACCGGATACCTGGCAAAGGTCGCCGGATCAGACTCTTTCCCAAGGCAGAGGCTTATCCATATTAAAGAAAAACTACAAAACCCAAAACGCCCCACAAATTCTCATGATAATTTACATCGATGGGAAGTACCTGCCCGCAGAACAGGCAACAATCTCGGTGTTTGACCACGGGCTCCTGTACGGGGACGGTGTATTCGAGGGTATCCGTGCCTATAACGGCAGGGTGTTCCGGTTGAACGAGCACCTGAACCGCCTGTACGATTCTGCAAAGACGATCGATCTTACGGTGCCGATCACAAAGGACGAGATGGTCGAGGTGATCTGCGAGACGCTGCGGAAGAACAAGCTGCGGGACGGTTATATCCGCCCGATTGTGACGCGTGGCGTCGGTGACCTCGGGCTGGACCCCCGGAAATGCCCCAAGCCCACCGTCATTGTGATAGCCAAGGAATGGGGGGCGATGTACGGCGACCTGTACGACAAGGGCCTGCGGGCGATCACAGTCTCGGTCCGGCGCAATCCCGCAGAAGCGCTCCCGCCCAATGTAAAAAGCCTGAACTACCTCAACAACATCCTTGCCAAGATCGAGGCGAATTACAAAGGGGGCGACGAGGCGATCTTCTTTGATACCAACGGGTATGTCTCGGAGGGGTCCGGTGACAACCTGTATGTCGTAAAGAACGGTGAGATCCTCACACCGGCAACGCTGAACAACCTGCGGGG
>CAZVFG010000018.1:18049-24305 GCA_964626125.1 uncultured Methanoregula sp. | reverse complement strand
TTTTATAAAAAATGCCCCATAACCAGCAATGATGGGTTGAACATGATAACACACCACATCTGTGATGAACTATCCTCATTACACCTCCCTGATCGAATATAATAATTTGTGCCAACCACGGTCTTACGATCTTTTCCAAACACTTAATGGTTCCAACTTATGAAATTTAGTGCCCCAAGCAGATGAACGCGAAAATCAGGTAATCCCAATTGTCGCTTCGCTTGCCGCATTCCTGGTTCCCGACATCGTCTCGTCTAGAACGGTGATGTTACCTGACATCAGGACGACATTTGGTCTTGATACTTTGATGCTGGGCGGGATCACCTCCGCCTAAATTATTTCAGCTGGGATCTTCATCGTCCCTTTCGGCAGACTTTCAGGCATTATCGGTCCCATCCGTGTTTTTCTGTGGTGCCGGCCGCCTCTACAACAGGATCGAACCACGGATCGTTGCGACTTTTGGAATAGCAATTATGACCGCCGTGCTTTCAGTCTTTATCTCTCTTTCTCCTGATACTCCTTCAATGATTATTGTCGGCACTCTCCTATTGCTCGGGCTCGGATACGCCCTCTTTTCCTCCTTGCATACGAATGCCATCATAAGTTCTGTGGAAAAACAGTACCTTGGTATCGCGTCAGGAAAGGGAGTCACAATGCGTTCGATCGGACAGGTGCTCTCGGTGGCGATCGCCATGTTCTTTCTCTCGGTAGTTCTCGGAGCAGTTGCCGTATCAGCAGTAAACTTTTTGGAGTTTATCACAGCAGTCAGGTTGGCTTTTTTGATTTTCGCTGCAGTCTATACAATTGGTATGTTTGCTTCTTATTCCCAAGTAACCATCCGCTGATGACACGAAGCCACAACAATTATCACCCGCCGTTCAGTATAACAAGTTATGCAGAGACATGCCTGCGGATTTGAGGAGCATATCTTCTGCCGTCGCTGCAGAATCCCTCTGGACTTCGATGAGTTTCGGGGGCTCTACTGCCCGAAGTGCCGCCGGCCTGTCACTATAATATGTCCGCGATGCGGGCAGCGGTGGTAAATAAATTGGTGATTGCGTAACATCTGCCCCTGACATTTAAGTCAGGACAGACTCTTTTCTGATTGTGATATCTTTCAGAACAGGCAATACAATCGTATGGTGGTGTGCATGGGTGGGTAAAATGAGTATTCACCGTGACCAGAAGTCGGGGAGAGTTCGAGTAGAATCCCATGGGGATTTCCCGAGATGCGACAACCAAATTCGAGAAGATTTTCCGTCGAAAAATGTTTGAAGACAATGCCTGCCCTCACCTTCATATTGGGAATAAGTTTTACCCAATCATCAAAAAATATTTAAAAAAAAATTTTATTTTGTTCAGACTTTTTTCCGCACCCATGTGGCGTACTGTCGGCGCAGATCCTCCATCTCTTCGGGGGTTAAGTCCTTGCGTTTCATGGTGTGGAGGTACTGTTCGAGCTGCCGCACAATGTGTTCTGCTTCAACATAATCTGCCACTTCCAGGTATATTGGCACACGGCTTACTTCGTATGCCTGCCCGCAAACAGGGCATAATTTCCAGCGCTGGAACCGGTCCACGTAAGTGAACGTCCGGCATCCCGGGCACCGGACTATAACAAACATGGTCAAGTGGTAATCAGTAACGTCATTATAAAAATATATCGATGATTGGAATCATCTGCATGGAGTTTTCGAGACCGGAATATCATATCCTTTTTATTGCATGAACGGAACGAAATGCCTTTATTTGGCATTCAGCAGACTATCTTGGTATTATGGAAGACATCACTGTGATTGGCATCCGAGGCCTGCCCATGATCCATGAAGGTGACGATATCGCTTCACTCATCTGCAAAAAACAGCCTTTTTACGACGGAGATATCCTCTGTATTGCCTCAACGATCTATTCAAAATCAAAGGGATATACCAAACCGCTTGCTTCAATCGTACCTAGCGAGCGGGCAGAGCGGCTTGCGAAGCTCAACGGTGAGGATCCCCGTTTTGTTCAGGCGGTACTGGATGCATCTGAAGACGTTATCATGGAGCACCCGTTTATCCTTTCTGAGCTTGCGTTCGGACATATCGGAGTACGTGCCGGTGTCGACCAGAGCAATATTGAAGATGGCATGATAATTTTCCTTCCACCGGATCCGATGAAAGCGGCGGCTAATGTCAGATTTGAAATCAAAAGAATATCTGGAAAAGATATCGGGGTCATCATCACGGATACCTGCGGGCGGTCGTTCCGGCGCGGTCAGACGGGAAATGCAATCGGGTGGAGCGGGATGACCGCAATCCGGGACTTCCGTGGCGATGTCGACCTTTTTGGGCACGTACTCAAGATTACCGAAGAGGCGGTTGTCGATGAGATTGCAGGATTTGCCAACTTTGTGATGGGAGAGAGTAACAATGGTGTGCCAGCGGTGATCTTCCGCAACTGCCCGAACTGGAGCGGGCATGACAATCTTTACTTCTCAAAAACCGAAGATATCATGCGGAAATTATTAAAAAAAGAGATGGGTCAGTAAATGATGTTGAGAATTAATATGAATACACCGATTGCAGCTGATGCGACCATCACGACTACCGGACTGATGTGCACCGCACGACGGTCTTCGCTGTCGTAATAATTCACGAGCCCCGCAGAAGACATCAGTCGCCCGCCTTGTTTCTTTGCCATGCATATCTATTTCATTTTTCGATATATAAAAGAGATTCAGGAGTATGCATGGAACCTCATCTGGTGATCTCCGGAAAAGCGCTCGTCGGTGAAGATCTTTCACTCCAGCAGGTTGATATTGTGATCGATGAGGGGGTCATCACCGCAATCGAAGAAAATGACAAAGCCCCGGATATCTGGATCTGCCCGGCTCTTTTCAATGCTCATACCCACCTGGGGGATACGGTGGCGATGGACTGCGCTGTGACCGGTGACCTCGTTGCACTTGTCACCCCTCCGTATGGTCTGAAGCACCGGTTTCTTGCGAAAGCTTCCCGCCGTAACCTTATCCGTGGCATGCAGATGAGCATCGGAGAGATGACCCAACGGGGCACTGCAGGCTGTGCGGATTTCCGGGAAGGGGGAACTGAGGGTGTGGCGGCGTTACGGGATGCGTGTTGTGGTTTTGATTTCCGGTGCGTGATTTTTGGCCGGGATGGTGGTGAATATACAGCTGACGGTCTGGGCATCAGCAGTACCCGCGATGTTCCGGATATCGAGCGCAGTGTTGCACAAGCGCGGCGGGAAAACAAAATGATTGCGTTCCATGCAGGCGAAAAGGATCCCGATGATATCGATACGGCACTCTCTTTCCAGCCTGACCTCCTCATCCACGGCACTTATGCAACCCCTGCCCAGCTAAGGGAATGTGCGGATCGTTCAATCCCCATTGCTGTCTGCCCGCGATCAAATTGGACTCTCGGTGTTACCTCCACCATGAATCACCCGCCCATAACCAAGATGCTCGACCTTGGTTGCAGGGTGTTTCTGGGAACTGATAATGCAATGTTTGTCCAGCCGGATATGCTCGCCGAAATGGCGTTTGTTCACACAATTTACCACGTTGAACCTGTCGATGTGATCCGGATGGCAGTTGCAGGGTCGTTCCTTAAAGATGATCCGTTTTTCATCAGGATTGGCGCTCGTGCCAATCTTTTTTCGATCGATCCCCGTTTCTCAAATCTGCGCTTCAGCGCAAATATGGTTGCAAGCATTGTAAAACGGGCTTTTTCCGGCGCCATCGGGACAAACGTTTTTAATCCATAAATCCAACTAAAATCCCATGTTTGTTCTGAGTGGTGCGCGTGTTCTCTAAAATCCTTGTCGCAATTGATGGTTCGAAGGCAAGCGAACAGGCATTTGAATATGCGATGAAGGAAGCAGCTCTTCATGGAGCAAAACTGCATGTTGTCTATGTGGTTGAGACCGGTCTTTTTTCCTCTCTCCCTGCCGATAACACTGTCGAGATCATGTACAGCGCCCTTGAAAAGGAGGGTGAAGAGGTACTTGCAAAAGCCAGAACATTGGCAAAAGAGCGGGGAGTTCCTCTTGCCACTTCCATACAGCAGGGACATGCAGGCAACGAGATTGTCAATCTCGCAGAACAGCAGAAAGCTGACCTGATTGTAGTCGGTTCACATGGTAAAAGCAAAGCGGATCGGCTCTTGCTGGGGAGCATCAGCAATTATGTCGTCACCCACGGCACAATCACGACTCTGGTGGTGAGATCATAACAGGCATACTTGTAAAAGATTATATGACATCCGATGTTGTTCACATCGAAATTCCGGGAAACCGTGATGATGTCTTAAAGATATTGAAGAGGACGGGGATATCTGGCGTTCCTGTGATCAAAAACAAGAAACTTGTTGGTATAATCACCCGCAAGGATCTACTGCAAAAACCTGAGGAAACCCAGCTCGGGTTGTTAATGACCTCAAAACCAGTTACGATTGCCCCGGATGCCGATATCAGTGAGGCAGCGCACCTGCTGGGCACTCATAAGATCCGCCGGCTTCCTGTAGTTGAGAACAGCAAACTGGTCGGGTTACTATCCGTTGCTGACCTGGTTCATGCAATCGCCCAGATGAAGATCAAGGATGAAATAAAAGATGACTATATGAGCCAGACTTTCGCTCTCTGGGAGGAAACTCCGCTCCCGGTTGTCGGGCGAGTGATGGAGATCTCCGGTGTGGACGCGATCCCGATCCTTGATGCAGAAAGCCGGCTTCAGGGCATCATATCGGAACGCGATCTGATACGAAGTTCCAGCATTGAGGACTCCGTTGGCGTAAGTGACTTTTCCAATGGTACTGACGACGATGAGTGGACATGGGAAAGCATCCGTGACATGCATACCTTGAGTTATAGCATCTCGAAGGTTCAGTTGCCCGATCGGCCGGTCAAAACCGCCATGGTGAAGAATGTGGTTGCAGTACCGCAGAACGCTGAAGTGAGTGAGTGTGCATTAAAGATGCGAAGGGCCCGGGTGGACCAGCTCCCCATAATCAATGGTGACAAGCGGCTCGTTGCCATGCTCTATGACCGTGAACTTATCCGTGTGCTTTGCAGGCATGCTTAATAAAAACCTTTAAATTTCTTGATATCATCTTACTTGTAAAGCGCTTTTAGAAATTTTTCGGCGTTTATTTAATTTTTGAGGTGTGAACGTGCCTGAACAGTATCAGGAATCTATGAAAGGAACGACGACCATAGGACTTGTCTTTTCCGATGGGGTCATCCTCGCCACTGAAAAGAGGGCGACCATGGGATACATGATCGCCAGTAAAAAGGCAAAGAAAGTATACCAGGTTGCCGATCGGATCGGAATGACCACCGCAGGTGGCGTTGGCGATGCGCAACAGCTCGCCCGTATCCTCACGGTTGAGTGCAACCTCTATCAGATCCGGAGATCCCGCCCAATCACGGTCGGAGCGGCTTCAACACTTCTTTCCAACTACCTCAACCAGAACCGCTATTTCCCGTACTATGTCCAGCTCCTTGTAGGTGGTGTTGACGAACACGGACCAAGTGTCTATTCCGTTGATGCAATGGGTGGCTCAACCAAAGAAGAAGAGATTGTCGCGACAGGTTCCGGTTCGCCGATGGCGTATGGTGTGCTTGAGGATCGTTTCAAGACCCTCATGAAAGAGGAAGAAGCGATCGATCTCGCAATCCGGGCATTGACGGCTGCAATGAAACGGGATGCCGGCTCAGGTGAGGGGGTTCACGTCGTTGTGATTACTAAAGAACGCTATCTTGAACTGGGAGAGGATGCCCTCAAAAAATACCTCAAACAAATTCCAGCATAACTTTTTTTGGACGTTAATTCTATGCTCATTGAAGAACGGTTAAAGGAATTCAAGGATAAGATCAACGAAAAAGTTCCCCGTGGAATTACCGTTTCACAGGTCGAATTTGAAGGTCCTGAACTCGTCATCTATACGGATGATCCAAAACGGTTTGCCGATGAAGCGGACTTGATCAAGATCATTGCTCGCGACCTGCGCAAACGGATTGTTGTACGACCCACCATTCTCGAAGATCCTGAAAAGGCCGCAGTTGAGATTCGGTCAGTGGTGGCTGAGACTGCCGGCATTACGGACATCTTTTTTGATCCCGATACCGGCGAGGTGCTGATTGAAGCGGAAAAACCCGGGATCGTAATTGGGAAAAATGGTGCCACACTCAGGGAGATTACCAAGCATATCGGCTGGACCCCGAAAGTTGTCAGGACACCTCCCATTGAAAGCAC
>CAZVFG010000018.1:0-17949 GCA_964626125.1 uncultured Methanoregula sp. | reverse complement strand
CCAAGCATATCGGCTGGACCCCGAAAGTTGTCAGGACACCTCCCATTGAAAGCACCACGGTTAAACAGATACGGCAGTACCTCCGTTCGGTCAATGAAGACCGGAAACAATTCCTGCGCACCATCGGACGGAGAATACACCGTGATATTGCGGTAAAGGATGAGAGCGGAAAGGAAACCCAGAAGAAGGAACAGTGGGCCCGGGTCACGATGCTCGGCTGCTGTCGCGAGGTTGGGAGGGCGGCATTCCTGCTGACGACACCAGACAGTCGTGTGTTGATTGATTGTGGGGAAAAACCGGATAATACCAACGGGACCCCTTACCTGTACATCCCGGAAATTCATCCTCTCTCTTCACTGGATGCTGTCGTGCTGACCCACGCACACCTTGACCATTGTGCACTCATCCCTCTCCTTTATAAATATGGCTATGGCGGTCCGGTATACTCCACACCTTCTACCCGCGATCTGTCAGCGATGCTGCAGCTCGATTACCTTGATGTGATTAACAAGGAAGGGCGGAAAATACCGTATAATTCGAACGAAGTCAAGGAATATATCAAACACTCCATTACGCTCAATTATGGAAGTGTCACTGATATCGCCCCTGATATCAAGCTCACGTTCCACAATGCTGGACATATCCTCGGATCCGCGATTGCCCACTTCCATATCGGTGACGGGCTCTATAATATTGCATTCACAGGAGACTTCAATTATAGTAAAAGCCGTCTCTTCAACCCCGCAATCAACCAGTTTCCCCGTCTTGAAGCCCTGTTCATGGAAAGTACCTATGGGGGCTCTAATGACTTCCAGCCCGCCCGATCTGATGCTGAAATAAAGCTCTACGAAACGGTGAACACGGTTATCTCGCGGGGAGGTAAAGTAGTAATTCCTGCTTTTGCAGTCGGTCGTTCGCAGGAAGTTATGCTGGCTCTTGAGGAGGGGATGCGATTAGAAAAGATCCCCAAAGTGAAGATCTATCTTGATGGTATGATCAGGGAAGCGACCGCGATCCACACTACCTACCCGGAGTACCTGAATAATGACCTGCGAAACCAGATCTTCCGGGAAGGGATGAACCCGTTCCTTGCTGATTGCTTCCAGCAGGTTGATTCTGCAGAACTGCGCGAAAAGGTGATGGGTGGCGACCCCTGTGTCATCATTTCCACGAGTGGGATGCTCAACGGGGGACCGGTGATGGAGTACCTTACCAACCTTGCACAGGATGCCAAGAATGCGCTGGTCTTTGTTGGATACCAGGCAGATGGAACGCAGGGGCGGCGGATCCAGAAGGGGTGGAGGGAAGTGCCTATGGGCAGGAAAGGTACGATCACGATCAATCTGGAAGTCATGACGATTGACGGTTTTTCAGGTCATTCTGACCGCCGGCAGCTGATGAACTATGTCGGACAGATCCAACCCAAACCCGAGAAGATCTTCTGTGTACATGGCGATGAAAACAATACCATTGACCTTGCCAGTTCCATTTACAAGCGGTATCACATCGAAACTCACTCTCCTATGAATTTGGAGACGTACCGCATGGTCTAGAAAGGGTACCATGAAGGGACTCCTCTCCATATGTCTTGGCGTATTTTCTGTAATGGCACTATCCAATGCCATCGTCCCTGTTCTTCCCACCTACGCTCCCGGACCATTTGTGCAGGGGGGCATCTATTCTGCGTATTTTCTGGGGGCTTTTTTCATGACGCTCCCCGCCGGGCTGATGTCAGACCGTTATGGAAGGGTTAAGGTTATGCATTCAGGGCTTCTGGTCACTCTCATCAGCGGTGCGATCCTGTTCGTTGTATCAGCCCCGCTCGTGGTTATTGGTGCGCGACTTCTCGAAGGGCTCGGTGCAGGGCTTTTTATTGCGGCATCCATGGCTTATATCAATTCCCTGCCGGATCACGAAAGGATGAGCGGTTATTTCATGGCTTCGCTCAATACAGGGCTTGTATTGGGTCTGATCCTTGGGGGATTTTTTGCCCGGTACATCATGATACCAGCCGCGGGAATTGCATTATTCACCATTCTCTCACTCCTTCCTGCAGTGCTCTGCACCTTCCTAGCTGAACCTCCGAACCCAAGGGCAGATGAGGATATAAGAAAGCTCGTCAAAACGCTGGTAACCGACCACCGCTGGCTCTGGTATTCTGCCATAGTCCTCATCGGCATCACCGGGGTGATTCCATCGCTCTACCCGGAGTTTTCAGACATAGCACCGGATCAGGCCGGGCTCTGGATCGCAAGCATGAGCGTTGCCACCATCGTTGCAGTTCTCGTTGTATCTCATATGAAACTGCCTCCGGTTCCGACAATCCGCATCGCAGCGTTATTCATGGCCGTTGGCGTGATCCTCTCGTTTTACGCACCGGCAGGATTCCTTGTGATCGGCGCGCTGGCCGGGGTTGTCATGATTGCCCAAATGGCATTTCTTGCAGAGGCAAGCGATCACCAAGGTGCAGCGATGGGCCTGTTTTCCACAACAAGCTATCTTGGCATGAGCCTTCTCCCCTTCCTGGCAGGTTTCATCGCCGAAACAACCACTTTTTTTCTCGCGTTCTGTGCTACAGCATGTGCAGCTGTCAGCGTTTCACTCACTATCGGCAGGTGCGCCTGCCGGCTTCCGATGCGTCCCTGATTCCTGTGCGACGGGAAAATGAATAGATTCATCTTTTATTACAGCAAATTCCGTGCATGCAGAAGCGTATCATCGCATATATCCTGTTTATAAGCATTATACTTTTCCTGGCCACGCCTGTGGTTCAGGCCGAGGATGCACCTGACTGGTATATGAAGGGGGAAAATGCGGCGATAGTTGGCAACTATGATCAGGCGGTCACCTGTTATGATAATGCGATCGCTATCGATCAGAAGTATGCCGCTGCATTCTCCGGCAAAGCATATGCGCTCAATCAAAGAGGGGATTTTGGCGGGGCTCTCGATGCAGCAGGTCAGGCCCTTGCCATCAGGGTTGATGAACGTGCGCTTAATCAGAGAGCATATGCACTTTTCAAACTCCAGCGCTACAATGAAGCGGTGACAGCCTACGACAAGTTCTTTACATTACAGACCAATCTCGCCGAAGCATACGGTAATCAGGGAATGGCGTATGATGAATTGAACCAGAAAGAAAAGGCGATTGCGGATTATGATCGATGTGTTTCGCTTGATCCCCGGAATTTGAATGCATGGAACAGGAAAGGGCTTGCCCTTCTGTCGATTGGCAGATATCAGGATGCACTGGATGCATTCAGCCAATGTACTCTTATCACCATCAACAATGCCGAAGTCTGGAACAACAAAGGATTAGCGTATGGCGCTCTTGGGGATTATAATAATGCCATGGCCTGTTTCAAAAAGGCAATCAGCATAGATCCTACCTATTCTGAGGCAAAGCGGAATTTGGACAAGGCATACATAAAAGCGCCATTTTTCACCCCAACAATAGCCACATCACCAAAAGAAACTGCAACAATACAAACGACACCACAACCTACGGAACTGGAGTCGATACCGGCTCAGATAATCACATCCCTTACCTCAATTCCTTCGACTGAAACCCCAGCAGAACCCCCTTCAACCGCACAAACAACCTATGCTCCACTTTCTCCATTTGGTGCAATCATCGGAATTGCGATTATCAGTACTATCCTAGTCCGGAATAAATACTAGAATTAATATTTTTAAAATCTCGATTTTTTTGGCTCTGTATAAATCCCTGATCATCCATGACTGGAAGAAGGAGATGCTGAATCGGTTTTCGATAGATATCACAAAGGGGTTTGCGACAGTGGCGGGAGTCAACTCGAAGATTTCCTGAAGGAAATCTTCTCATGCTCCTTTGTCGCAGCTCGAAGATTTCCTGAAGGACATCTTCTCCAGTTTGCCCTTCCCTGCGGGAACGGCAAAAAAGTCGAAGATTTTTTTTAAAATCTTCTCCAATTTGCTCTTCCTTACAGAACAGCAAACAACCCCAAGAACGTTATTGTTGGAGATGTTTTCTCCAGAGCCATTTTTTTGTATTGGACTTATACCAGAATTATGCTAATAATCTCATTTGGGATATTGTCAAACAAGGTTCGAAGAAAGTCCTGTGACTGTTTGAATTCTCTCTCGTACTTTGAAAAACATGCTCTTGTGAATAAACATCTATCATCGCGCCTCTGGAACCCGCAATTGTTGTTGCGTTCACAAAGACAACAAATACCCTTATATTCTTTCTTTCCAATATTGAAAAGACATTTACCTTATTGAGGTCAAAGATGATCCCAATCAGAACCACATACATAATCCTTGCCGTGCTCTGTGCCGGTATCGTCAGTCCTGTTTTGGCAGGAGAAAAGTACATGGCAGGAAGCCCTGAGCTTTCTGTTTATCTGTCCGGCACGAATGAATTTTCACCGGCAAAAGATATCTCGATCCCGGTAGTGATTGAAAACAGCGGATTGAACGAGTTCAAATTTGTTCAATCCTCCATTGTCAGCCGTGACGATCTGCCAAACACCGCAAAACTGCTGGAAGTGACACTCTTTGCCGGCAATGCTCCGGTAGTCATCAAATCTGATCCCCAGATGGTGGGTGATCTCAAAGGGGGAAGCACGGTAACCTGCACTTTTATTGCAAAGGTTAAGTCAGATGCTCCTTCAGGTATTTATAACCTCCCAATCAGCCTGAATTATACATTTCTGGAATCAGCGGAACAATATGGCACGGATACCATCCGCTACTATTACAGAACCACGACGATAAATCTTTCACTTCCGATCAACATCAAGCCGGATATTTCTATCGATGTCCTGTCCGCTCAACCCGAGCATCTGAATGTCGGCACTGAAGGGTACCTGAATCTGAAGATTAAAAATACCGGTTATGAGGATGGAAAAAAAGCAATCGTAAAAATCAAAAGGAACGGTAACAGCCCTATCACCCCGACGGACAGCAGCGTGTATGTCGGTGATTTCCCTGTTGGCGCGACGGTGGAGTGCCGATATAAGGTCTCAGTTGCGAGTGGTGCGGAGCGCTCAACCTACCCGGTCGATGTTGAAGTAGTTTATGAAAACAATGATGGTGATTCTGTTACTTCACGGAGTGACACCATTGGTATACCGGTTGGTGGAAAAATCGGTTTTGCCATTATCTCACCCCCACCTGATATGAATCCGGGAAATAAGAAAGTGATCACGGTCGAATACAAGAATACCGGTGATACAACGGTCTACAGTGCCCAGAGCAGGATCAGTGCCGTAAACCCATTCACCAGTAATGATGATATTGCCTTTCTCGGTGAAATTAAACCCGGAGAATCAGTCGTTGCCTCGTATGAAGTGAGTGTTGACCGGGAAGCGACCACCAAGGAATATGGTCTTGATTCTGAAATCAGGTACCGTGATGCACTTGACAATCAATATATATCTGATACGATGAAGATGCGGATCAATGTCACTGCTGATACGGGCATCACCGCAATTATTTCAAACCCGATTATCATGAGCATCATTATTGCAGCGGTCGTTGGTATTGGTTATGCAGTCTATAAAAACCGGCGCATGGGTGGTTAATTCAAAATCTTGTTATTTTATTTTTTGCAACTGTTCTTTTTTTATTGGTTTCATTCACCGTCGCGCGAATAATGGTGCATTTTTCAGCAGGATCACAGGGACATTCACCGTAGAAAATAATTTAAATATCAACACGCCAACCTAATTAACTAAAAAAAATTTTTGTTAAGACAAATAAAGTTGTGTGGTGATCCAATGCATATTATGGAAGGATTCTTGCCGTGGCAATGGTGTCTGGTATGGTGGATTATCGCCCTGCCCTGCCTCCTTTTTGGCATTCACCAGCTGAAAAAAGTTCTCGGTGCTGACCATGAAGCGCTTCCTCTCTTGGGGGTCACCGGAGGATTCATATTTATCCTGTCATCATTAAAACTTCCCTCGGTCACCGGCAGTTGTTCCCACCCAACAGGAACCGGACTCTCGACAGTATCGTTCGGACCCTGGATAACTGCTGTCATTTGCGCGATTGTACTTTTATTCCAGAGTCTGTTTCTTGCTCATGGAGGACTTTCGGTTCTTGGAGCCAACATAGTCTCAATGGGTGTTGCCGGACCTCTCGTTGGTTATACGATATACCGGGGACTCCGCGATACTTCTCTGAATTTATATATTACGGTATTTCTGGCAACCGCTCTGGCGGACATGTTCACCTATGTGACAACTTCATTTGAACTGGCGCTGGCATACCCGGCAGAGGTCGGTGGTATTGGCAGTTCATTTGTCCTGTTCATGGGAATATTTGCCGTAACGCAGGTTCCTCTTGCCATTGTCGAAGGTATTGTTCTTGCACTCGTGTTCAAATACATTGTAGCGCTCAAACCGGATATTCTTATCAGGCTCAAAGTATTTTCTAAGGACAAAATCAATGCAGCGCGGGGTGATGAATGATGGTGCATAAATATGCACTGGAAATCCTGTCTGTGATTGCGATCGCAGCGTTCTGCATGTTATTCCTGTATACGAGTTCAACCATGAATGGTGCAGAATTTTCCGGTTCTGATACCGTCGGATCGGGAATTGTGTCAGAATTGTCCGGGATACCAAAGGAAAATTTTCAGCCATTGATCCCACAGTGGGTGCCGCCAAGCGGGGAAATTGAAGCCTGCCTGTTTGCACTTCAGGCTGCCGTCGGCGGGATATTTGTCGGGGGGGTATTCGGGTTTTGGATAGGGCAGGGGAAGAAAAAATAATCGGTATTGGATGGATTATACACATATGTATGAGGAACTTCTGGAGGATATTGCCCAGAAAAACGGACTGAGAGCGGTCAACACGTATCTCAAACTTATCGCTGGCCTTGGGGCAATCCTTCTGTGTCTTTTTTCAACAAGTTATGTTGCCCCCCTCTTCATTGCACTAGTTCTGGCCCTATCAATCCTCATTCTTGCACGAGTCGATGTAAAAACCTATGCAGAACTATTTATTATGCCATTTTGGTTTGCAGCGTTGAGTGTTGCCGGTATTATTCTCATTTCTGGCGGACATGAAGCATTCTGGGGATGGAATCCCCTGCCCTGGCTCTCATTATCCATCACAAGGGAAAGCATAAACCAGGGTTTCTTTGTATTCTGCCGGGTTATTGGTGGAATGTCAGCGATGTGTTTTATCGCTCTGACAACCCCCATGACAGATATTTTTATTGTCTTACGCCAATGCAGAATTCCTGAAATAGTAATTGACCTTGCAATGATAATCTACCGGACCATTTTCATCATTATGGATCAGGTAAAACAGATCTATACTGCACAGGTGATGCGTCTGGGATATTCAACAATCGGGGAATCCATTCATTCTTTTGCCACAATGAGTGGAGCAGCATTCATCTCCAGCTGGGATGCCGGTGAGGATCTTATCCGGGCTATGGATGCACGCTGTTACCATGGAAAATTTGCACTATTAGGTGAGACACGCCCGGTGGAATGTATACCGCTGATTGCCGTTATGGTGTTTCTTTTTCTATCATTGGTAACTGTGATTTTTTCACAGGATATCACTCTCATATAGGACGTCTGGCATGAGCAGCATCATACTTGAAGCACGGGATATCCGCTATCGGTACCCGCGTAGCATGGAAGCGATTTGTGGAATCAGCTTTCATATACGCAAAGGGGAAAAAATTGCCCTTGTCGGACCGAATGGTGCAGGTAAATCTACCCTTCTGATGATGTTTAACGGGATGATCCGCCCGGACTCAGGGATGCTGCTCTTTGATGACCAGCCGATCCGGTATGATAAGGCGTCCTTGCGGTGGCTGCGCAAACGTGTCGGTTTTGTTCTTCAGAATCCGGATCGCCAGATCATTGCGCCGACGGTTTACCAAGATGTGGCATTTGGTCCGACCAATCTCGGCTATCATGAAACCGAAGTGAAGGAAGCGGTTACCTTGGCACTCCGGCATGTCGGACTGGAAGGGTTTGAGCTCCGCCCGCCACATCAGCTCTCGGGGGGAGAGAAGAAGCGGGTAGCAATTGCCGGGATTCTTGCGATGGATCCTGATGTACTTGTTTTTGACGAGCCGACCAGCGGTCTCGATCCATCAGGATCTGAAGATATCATGGAGCTTTTAGATGAGCTGAATCATGGGGGAAAAACCGTGATCATATCAACCCATGATGTTGAACTTGCTTACCCATGGGCTGACCGGGCTATCCTGCTGCTGGAAGGAAAAATTCTCCGTGAAGATATTCCAGAAGTGGCATTTGGCAATCCCGACTTCGTGCGCAAGGCGCATCTTTCCCTTCCAACCCTGCTCGAACTCCATATGGAGCTGCAGAAACGCGGTTTTTCCATGCCAGGGAAAAAACCAAGAACCGTTCTGGATATGATGCGTATTATCGAAAAAACGTTCCATGAAAACTGTTGTCATGCCGACCCCGGTACAATAACAATATGCAATGTTGATTCGACCAATCCTGAGCCATTATCAGAATGGCTTTCATCGCAACCACAAATATCTATAGGAGCGATGGGGACACGTGCGAAGCAACGTGCGTTCAACGAAAATATCCGGCTTGATTTTACCTATGGCGTTATTGACAAATGTATCCTTAAAGCACTTCTGGGAGGGGATACCCTGATTATCACAACGGAAAGCATGGTTGATCGCGTGTACAAGCGGGTTGACGCCTATGGAAAAGAAAGCGGTATTTATATCATGGTGAACCCTCTTGCATCTGGAACCATTCAGACAAAAAAGGAATCCTGGCGGTAAAAATGACCAGCATTCCACGTGTTGTAATCGCCGGGACTCATAGCGGGTGCGGCAAAACAACGGTCGCAACCGGTATCATGGCAGCGCTTGTGGCGCGGGGGTTGCAGGTCCAGCCATTTAAAGTCGGCCCGGATTTCATTGATCCAACCCACCACACGAAGATCTGCGGGCGCACCTCCCGGAACCTCGACCCTTTCATGATGGGGGAAGACGGTGTCCGTGACACCTTCATACGGGCAAGCAAAGGTGCAGATATTGCGGTGATTGAAGGAGTCATGGGGTTGTATGATGGCATTGATGGAACCGGTCGTTCAAGCACTGCCCATGTTGCCACGATCCTCGATGCACCGGTTATTCTCGTTGTGGATGCCGGAGGGATGTCACGGAGCGCACAGGCGCTCATCCATGGCTTTTCAACATATCAGACTGACCTGCGGTTAGCTGGTATTATCTTCAACAGGATCGGGAGTAATCGGCACCGCCAGATGATCGAATCCTCACTGACTCTGCCAGCATTCGGGTGGATCCCGAAAAAAGACCGGCTTGCGGTCAAAAGCCGGCATCTCGGCCTTGAGATGGCGCATGAAACCGGATTGATGTCAGAGTTCGCAGCTGTCATTGATGAACACTCTGATACCAGTGCCATCATGAGTATTGCCCGGGCGGCATCACCATTGAAAGATGAGATCACCCCTCCGTTGGAACAAAGATCACTGGTAAAGATCGGTATTGCATGGGATGCTGCCTTCTGTTTTTACTACCAGGACAATATTGATCGACTCCGGTTGGCAGGTGCAGACCTGATCTTTTTTTCACCGTTGTCTGACCGGCTGCCCGATGTACAGGGATTGTATATTGGCGGGGGATATCCAGAACTGCACCTTGAAACTCTCTCGTCATCTGTGTGCAGGACGGATATTGCCCGTGCTGCAGATACCGGAATGCCGGTGTATGGGGAGTGCGGCGGGCTGATGTATCTTACCGACGAGATCTCTGCTGACAGGACGTACCGGCTTTGCGGACTGCTTCCTGCCTCAACGGAAATGACCACCAAAGTTCAGGCATTGGGATATGTCCAGGGCCAGACTGTTCATGCTCTGCCATGCTTTCCTGCGGGTCTTTCCATCCGCGGGCACGAGTTCCATTATTCGCGGGTAATACCGGCTTCTGATGCCACGTATGCTTTTACACTTCAGCGGGGAAAAGGCATTGAAAACGGCCGGGACGGACTTATGCAGAACCGCACAATTGGGACTTTTACCCATGCTTATTTTTCACGTGACTTTGCCCGGCACTTTATCCAGTGTTGTGCCGGCAGCAAAAGTATGCAGTGAAAATCTCTATTGCACACATTTTTTCTGGAATGATTCCCATCATGAAAATTCTTGTTAACACATTTCAGCCATCCATGTGCTGGTATTATGGTTCTGAAGGGAGGAGGCGGTTTAATTATCCTGCCGGCTAACCTACCCGGTAGCATTAAAATCTGGAGGATGAAACTATGCGCAGTCACGAAGTGAAGTCAGGATATCAACGCGCTCCGAACCGTGCGCTGCTCCGTTCGCTTGGGGTGACCGACCGGGAGATGGATCTCCCGTTCATCGGTATTGCCAATGCGTTCAATACGATTGTGCCGGGGCATACCCATCTACGGCAGTTATCTGATAAAGTGCGGGAGGGAATCGCTGCTGCCGGAGGTGTCGCGTTTGAATTCGGCGTGATTGGAATCTGCGATGGTATTGCAATGGGGCATGAGGGGATGCGGTACTCGCTGCCATCCCGGGAAAATATTGCTGACTCTGTTGAGCTGATGGTGCATGCACACCGTTTCGACGGGGTTGTCTGTGTCGGCACCTGCGACAAGATTGTGCCCGGCATGCTGATGGCGGCGGCACGGTGTAACATCCCTGCGATCATTCTTACCGGGGGTCCTATGCTTGAAGGGCACCACGAAGGAAAAGACCTGTCGCTGATCGATATTTTCGAAGGTGTCGGAAAAGTTGCAGCCGGGTTGATGGCAGAGGAGGCACTGTGCGAGCTGGAGCGCTGCGCGATGCCCGGCTGCGGGAGCTGCCAGGGGCTGTACACGGCAAACACAATGGCATGCATGGCCGAGGCAATGGGAATGTCGCTTCCCGGCTGTGCCGCCATCCCGGCAGTTGATGCGGCAAAACTCCGGATTGCACGGGAGACCGGCGAGAGAGTAATGAATCTTGTCAGAGATGGCATTACACCTAGGGAAATCATTTCGGAAAAGAGCCTTTGTAACGCGATCCGCGTGGACATGGCGCTTGGAGGGTCGACAAATACTGTTCTCCACCTTCTGGCGATTGCCCGTGATGCGGAAGTGCCGCTTTCACTTGATGACTTCAATGCGATCTCTGACCAGATCCCCCACATCTGCCACATGCAGCCTGCAGGACCCCATTCGATGCAGGCGTTGTACCGCGCGGGAGGTATCCCTGCCGTTCTGAACCGCCTCCTACCGTACCTTGACGACACCCTTACGGTATCCGGCTCGACCATCAGGCAGATTGCAACAGAAGCCCGTGTGATGAACAGCACTGTTATCAGGAGTGTTGATACCCCGGTCAGTGCTGCCGGAGGGCTGAAGATCCTGAAAGGTTCACTTGCGCCCGATGGGGCAGTGGTGAAATGTGCTGCGGTGCCGGAGGCGATGTGGAAGCACCGGGGACCGGCGCGGGTCTATGATGGTGAACCAGATGCGATGAGGGCAATCCTTGGCCGTGAAATAAAAGAAGGGGATGTGGTCGTGATCCGCTACGAGGGACCACAGGGTGCGCCCGGCATGCCTGAGATGCTCTCCCCGACATCGGCACTTATGGGCTTTGGGTACGCAAAGGTTGTGCTGGTCACTGACGGGCGTTTTTCCGGCGGGACCCGCGGACCATGCATCGGGCACATTGCTCCGGAAGCTGCGGCAGGCGGGCCGATCGCGTTTGTCCGGGATGGCGATCTGATCGACATCGATCTCCATGCAAAAACAATTGAACTGATTGTGGATGAAAAGGAACTTTTAAAACGCAAGAAGGGTTGGAAACCGGTAAAAAAACAGCTTCAGGGTGTTCTCGCGAGGTACGCTAAGTCAGTTGAGCAGGCGAATCTTGGGGCAGTGCAGCGGTAAAAACATTTTTAAAAAAAGGAATTATCCAAAGAAGAATCAACCGTAGTATCATCTGATAACGGGTGCTGGTGATGACAAGAGGGCCGAGACCGTTGAAGGCGATCGAGGAGGCGAAGGGATTTGCAGAACGAATGGGGTACCGGTGGATCGCAAACCCACATACGGATCTCGCGTTTGATCTCTTCATCTTCAAGCCTGAAGCATTCCGCATCGTGAAAGTCCGGCAGACCCGGTACCGGATCAACCCGGAACCATTGTACGAGGACCTCTTCCCGGACGAGATCCGGGCGCTGCGGGAGCTTCCGTTCCCGAAACCAATTGTGCGGGAACTCTGGCTCCGCACCCAGCACGAGCGGGTCTGGCGCAGGCTGATGATCCACGATCTCTCGGTCGGGGAGATCGAATGGTGGGGACCGGACGGGTACGTCAACCCACATGCCCGGTGAGACCTCATGTTTTTTTGGGGGGTGTATCCCCTTTAGGAACCACCACCACAGGTCTCTGATGACCGAGGGATCTGTCTCCGACGGAGAGTAGTAATACCGGAAACGACCGTGGAAATCTCCAGTGGAAGTAGTGCCAACGCCTGATAAAATTCTTCTTATAAATGGTTATTTCTCCAAAATTGCCGTTTTAATCAGGAAAAAACCGTGCAATTTAGCGGGCCTGTAGTGTGCCCCAAAAAAACGACATTTACAGGTTGTCCGGGGAGTACAGTGCCGTCCGGGATACCGTGGCGGCCGAAAAATTTCAGGGTTGGAACAGTGCGCCGGATATTCTTTTAGTTTGGCCAAAATTTCCCGTATATGGCAAAAGAACCGGGGTAGAAGACCCGGAATGGGGATTCCTGAGTTCTTTTTTCTTTTAGGCTCTTTTCGTATAGATTAAGATCTCACCAGAGCAAAAAAATGGATAAAAAAAAAGAGAATTTTTTTTATGCAGCAACAGAATCGTAGATTTGAGTAACGTATCGTGCCCCAAAAATTCCTACAGGAACTGCCATAATTAATGACCATAGTAAAGCTAATAAAAATCCCACGAATGGTATCATCATCAATATAACGTATGGAATAGCGATAATAATCTCGATAACGATGATGGCAATTATTCCAACAATTAATGCAATTATGTAAGATACCCAACCAATTTTGCCGATATGAGCCAGTACTGCACTAATGTTAAATGCTTCTCCGAAGCTGTCAGTACGTGCAAATCTAACATATGCCATTGGAAGAAGTAGTAAAATGATGATCAATAAAATTACAAATAACAATACTCCAATAAGGCCAGCTCCAAGTGCAGCCGCAAATCCAGGGGTTGGATCTCCAGTTGGCATTCCACTCATAGCAGCCAAAATTGCTCCAAGGAGAAAAATTACCGCAACGATAATAAGTGGAATTGCATAGACAAATCCAACAATAAATAATTTGATACCGTTGATGAAATTTGCTACCCAATCATTAATTTCTGGGGCAGGTTTTGTCCCTTTAAATACCTGAATTGAGTAACCTTGAGTCATAAAGGGGATAGCAAGTAAGATCCATTTTACCCATTTTTCCATTACTGCCTCTTTTGCATATTCAAAAGAGTCACCAAGCATGTTTCCGAAATCCATTAGCAATCACCATTCATTTTGACTTTGAACCATCCGTGGCAATTCCAGCCACAAACGATTTAAGGAAGCTAACCTCTTCGCAGAATAAATAATTATCTGATTTTTAAGCCCGAAAATGGATTATATTCCATCTATTCAGTGCCTGAAGTGCCGTACGCCCGTAAAAACCATTGCCATGTGAAACCGGTTTGCAGCTGCAATGACTTCGTTATCGCGAATAGACCCGCCCGGCTGGACGAGCGCCGTTGCTCCGGCCTCAGCTGCAACCTCAAGCGTGTCCGGGAATGGAAGGAAGGCATCCGATGCAACTGCGGATCCGGTGAGAGGTGCACAGGCTTTGCCGATCGCGATCTTTGCCGCGTCAACACGGCTCATCTGTCCCGCACCAATCCCCAGCGTCCTTTTTTTGTCAGCAAAGATGATGGTGTTACTCCGTGTATGCTTGCAGACTCTCCAAGCCAATTGAAGAGCCCGCATCTCATCTGCGGCTGGATCCCGGTCTGTGACAACCCTCCAGTGTTCCTTATAGGCAGGTGTCCGCTGTACGAGCACACCGCCATCGATGGTCCGGACTTCTTCCTGACAGGAAGGTTCCGGCAGCGGCAGGACACGCATGTTCTCCTTCTCTCTCATAATATCAAGCGTGCCTGGGAGAAAAGAGGGGGCGCTGACAACTTCCACGTATGTTTTGCAGATTTCAGCAGCAATCGTCCTGTCAATTCCGCGGTTGAGAGCGACAACAGAACCGTACGCAGAAACGGGATCCACTTCGCGTGCGTCGATGTATGCATCAAGAAGGGTATTTCCCACCGCAACACCGCAGGGATTGTTGTGTTTCACGATGACTGCTGCGGGTTCGTTAAATTCCCTGAGAAGCGACAATGCAGCATTCAGGTCAAGGTAATTGTTATACGACATCTGTTTGCCCTGGAGAGGCTCGGTCCCTGCGATCCCGGTAGTCCCGTATACTGCTCCTTCCTGATGAGGATTTTCACCGTATCGTAATTTTCTCCCGTGAGTGTACTGAATGGTGAAGGTCTCAGGGATCCCCTTGTCGAGCCGATACAGGTAATTACTAATCGCTGCATCGTACGCTGCCGTGCGGGCAAAAGCTTTTTTTGCGAGGTCGAGGCGCTGCTTTTCTGAAATACCTTCCGTTTGCAGGGCACTGACAATGAGTGGATAATCTGCGGGATCCACAACGACTGCAACCTCCTTGAAATTTTTTGCTGCTGCCCGGATCATTGCCGGGCCGCCGACATCGATATATTCAATGAGGCGTTCGAGTTGTATGGACTGCCCGGACATTTTCTCAAACGGGTACAGGTTGACAACAAGCAGATCAATCCGATTGATCCCGAATTTTGCCATAACTGCGTCATCGATCTGACGGCGCCCTAAAAGCCCCCCATGCACTTTAGGATGCAGCGTCTTCACCCGGCCATCCATCATCTCAGGAAATCCCGTATAGCTGGAGACTTCGGTAAACTTGATACCTGCTTCCGTCAGCGCTTTTCCGGTTCCTCCGGAACTCATAAGGTTGAACTTGTGCTGAACCAGCGTACGTGCGAGGTCGATGATGGCTGTCTTATCCCAAACCGAGAGCAGTGCCCACTTCATGGTGATACATAGGCAAAGCAGAGAAAAAAAGGTATGGAGTTGAATTACCATTGAAATTCCAAATCAATGTTATTGTTGTTCAATTCAGGTGTGCACGAGTGGATTCTGTCAATAACAATGCATGAAGTACATTGGCCCTGATGGAGCCAGAATACACCAAAATGAGAAGAAATATCGCACGAAAAATTCATAATCCCTCAATCCTGCTCCCTTTGTTTAAAATACGGACAAATTGGCGGTTGTTCTTTTGGGATTAAGAATATTTTTATATAGAACCACATTACAATAGATAATAGAACATCGATGGGATGTAGCATGGCATATGATCATAACGACGTTCCGGAACGGGAAGAGGCAAAATCGCCTGCAGGAAGTGAACCGGCCAACGGATCTTCCACACCAGCATTATCAGAACTGGAGGAGCAGAAAAAGCGATACGAGGATCTGAACGACCGATTCCTGCGGCTTGCTGCGGATTTCGAGAATTTCCGGAGGCGGACTGCACACGAACACGAGAGCGTTATGCAATTTGCCAACGAACGTTTTGCCGTTGATATGCTCGAAATAGTTGACAACCTTGAGCGTGCAGTACGTTCTGATGACAATCATCTGCGTGAAGGTCTTATGCAGATCAGGGAGCTCTGTTTCGCAATCCTGCGGCGCCATGGCATCACCCCCATCGACGTGTTGACAAAAAAATTCGATCCGGTAGAACACGAGGCAATTGCACACGTCCCTTCTGAAAAAGAGGAGGGGATTATTATAGACGAGATCGCCCGCGGGTATCGTATGCATGATAAAGTGATCAGGTACGCAAAAGTCGCAGTTTCAAATGGAAAGGAAAAAAAATCTGAGGATTAATCATGGCAAAGGAAAAAGTTCTGGGAATTGATCTGGGGACAACATTTTCCTGTATGTCAATCATGGAAGCCGGAAAGGCCATCGTCATCCCCAATGCAGAGGGAGGGCGCATAACACCTTCAATTGTTGCTTTCACCAAGGAAGGAGAACGGCTTGTCGGAAGCCTTGCAAAACGCCAGGCCGTAACAAATCCCCAACGCACCATCCAGTCCATCAAACGTAAGATGGGGACGACCGAGAAAATCAGAATTGATGATAAGGATTATTCTCCGCAGGAAATTTCGGCGATGATCATCCAGAAGATGAAGATTGACGCCGAGGCATATCTTGGAGAGAAAATAACCAAAGCAGTGATCACGGTCCCGGCATACTTCAACGATTCCCAAAGGACCGCAACAAAGGATGCAGGAAAGATTGCCGGACTGGATGTGCTGCGGATCATCAACGAACCAACTGCCAGTGCCCTTGCGTACGGTATCGACAAGGAGGCAGATGTAACGGTTCTTGTCTACGATCTTGGTGGAGGCACCTTTGATGTTTCAATCCTGACACTGGGTGACGGGGTCTTCGAGGTTAAGGCGACTGCCGGCAATAATCATCTCGGGGGAGATGACTTCGACAAAAGAGTTCAGGATTATCTTATTGATGAATTCAAAAAGAAAGAGGGCATCGATCTCAGAAATGATCCATATGCGATGCAGCGCCTGCGTGATGCATCGGAAAATGCAAAGATCGAACTCTCGCAGCGCCAGAGCACCAACATCAACCTCCCGTATATCACGACAGGTTCAAGCGGTCCGAAGTTTTTAAATACCGACCTTACGCGGGCAAAGCTTGAACAACTAATCGGAGATCTTGTGGATTCCACGGTCGGTCCGGTGAAACAGGCGTTGTCGGACGCAAAACTGGAACCAAAGGATATTGACCATGTATTGCTGGTGGGGGGGTCCATACGTATCCCCCTTGTCCAGGAAACAGTGAAAAAAATACTGGGCAAAGAGCCGGATAAGGGCATTAATCCTGACGAGTGTGTCGCTCTCGGTGCAGGTATCCAGGGAGCAGTATTGACCGGAGAGACCAAGGATATTGTCCTCCTCGATGTCACCCCGCTCACACTCGGCATTGAGACGCTGGGTGGTATCGCTACGAAACTGATTGAACGCAACACGACGATCCCGACAAGGAAGAGTCAGATTTTCTCAACTGCTGCTGATGGTCAGACAAGTGTCGAAATCCATGTTGTTCAGGGTGAGCGTGCTCTCGCAAAAGATAATTTCACGCTTGGCAGGTTCCAGCTGACCGGCATTCCCCCGGCACCGCGGGGAATCCCACAGATTGAAGTGACGTTTGATATCGATTCGAACGGGATCATCCATGTCTCGGCAAAGGACCTTGGCACCGGCAACCAGCAGGCAATCTCAATCAAGGGTGACCGCAAGCTCACTGAGGACGATATCAAGCGTGCGACTGAAGAAGCCAAGAAATTCGAGGCAGAAGATAAGAAGAAGCGTGAAGAGATCGAGCTCCGCAACCAGGCTGATATGGCAGTCTTTGCCGCTGAAAAAATGTTAAAAGAGAGTGGTGACAAGATCGAACCAGCGGACAAGACAAAGATCGAAGAGGGAGCCGCTGCGGTCAAGAAGGCGCTTGCCGATGATAAACTCGATGAGGTGAAGAAAGCGATGGATTCGCTGACAGAAATTGTCTACGCCACAACGACCAAACTCTACCAGAATATACAGGCAGAACAGGCGGCACAGCAGCAGGCCGGTGCATCCGGTACAGGCACCGGAACGACCGATAAAAAACAGGATGACAACGTCGTTAATGCCGATTACAAGGTTAAAGAAGAGTGACCCTGATGGGGGGTTCCGACTACTACGATATCCTCGGCATACCACGAAATGCCGATGACAAGGAAGTCAAGAAGG
>CAZVFG010000017.1:19507-24778 GCA_964626125.1 uncultured Methanoregula sp. | reverse complement strand
GAAAAAACCTTTTTAGTTGTAAAAAGGACTGATCTCCATGGATCTCCCCAAGGAAAAGATCATCACCTACCGTATCGGTTCTCCGCCATTGACCCGCCGGGAAACGATGGAACTCTTAAAAGCCGTCTCCAAATGGTCTCTTGATAACGGCCACCTGACCCGTGAATTCGCGTTCAATAACAGCTCCGAATGCCTTTCGTTCATCAATGAGGTCATGGGGTTCTCACAGGCAGAAGGACACCTTCCTGATATCAGCCTCCGGAAGGGGCGGATCGTCGAAGTCTCGTTCTATACCTACCCTGCCGGCGGACTCACGTGGAACGACTTTATCATGGCAGCGAAGCTGAACGAACAGGGATACGGCGGGAAACAATAATCTGATAGAGAAAATTGTGATAATTGCTCATTTCTGCATTACGTCCCGAAATTCCTAACAACCTTCGCCCGGATTGATTCCCTGGGAAGCGCCCCGATCAGCCGGTCGACCATCTGCCCGTGAGAGAAAAAGAGCAGGCAGGGTATGGCAGAGATGCCAAACTGCATCGCGAGGCGCTGGTTGTGGTCGGTGTCACACTTGGCAAACGTGACCTTTCCGGCGAATTCCTGTGCGAGTTCTTCGACAATCGGCCCCACGCGCCGGCACGGCCCGCACCACTCCGCCCAGAAATCGATGACAAGCGCCGGGTACTGCTGCAGGATCTGCACAAACTGGCGTTCGTCAATGGGAATGACGCTGACATGCCCGGGAGCAGGTGCGGGTTTTTTTGCCGGGTCGAACCGGTCACGGAGCTCCTGAAGTTTCTTTTCGCGGATCTTTGCGAGTTCATCGTCCATATCCCATTGTTTAAAAAAACCGGGTAATTAATGCGATGTCCGATGGAATAAGACTCCACAAGTGGGTAAACTATATCAGCGCAACCCTGCAATATATTTACCCTGATAGCGCAGCGAGGTAGGGTAGTCAGGATATCCCGACGGGCTCATAACCCGTAGATCGATGGTTCAAATCCATCCCTCGCTACTTCTTTTGTGATAAATATTACAAAATATAGAGACCGCATTCGAGATACGGCATCATCGGGGATTATAAGAAAAATTTTAATGTATTTTTACGTTTCCGTTTCAAACGATCCAAGGTTCGCCTGGTACGTGCCAACGACAAAATCGATTTGTGGCGTCCTTCCCTTCTCGCCATCGATGGGAATGGGATAGCAGCCGGTGAGGCAGCCGGTGCAGAGATGATCCCGCCCGCAGCCGATCGCCTCGATCAGGGCTTCGAGCGAGACGTGATGGAGCGTAGTTGCCGTGATGCTGCGCCGGACCTCTTCCTTTATCTTGTCGCTAGCAATCAGCTCCTGCCGGGTCGGCATGTCCACCCCGAGGTAACAGGGCGCCTTGATCTGGGGCGAACCGATCCGCACGTGCACCTCGCGGGCTCCCGCCTCACGCATCATGTCGATGATCCGCTTTGATGTGGTACCCCGGACGATGCTGTCGTCAACAAGTACCACGGACTTCCCGGCAAGGTGAGCCGGGATGGGGTTGAGCTTGATCCGCACCGCCTTTTCACGCTGCTTCTGCGATGGCATGATAAACGTGCGCCCCATGTACCGGTTCTTCATCAGGCACTCCGCATAAGGAATACCTGACTTTCGTGCATACCCGATTGCGTACGCGATGCCCGAGTCCGGCACCGGGGAAACCGCATCGGCAGCCACCGGATCTTCATCGAACAACTTCCCGCCGATCGTACGCCGGACATCGTAGACAAGAACCCCATCGATAACCGAATCCGCACGTGCAAAGTAAATGTATTCGAAGATGCAGTGAGCTCGTACTGACGCAACTGCGATCTGGGTACCGCGGATTCCCTCGCTATCGATCCTGATGAGTTCCCCGGGGTTTATATCACGCAGAAATGTTCCGTTCAGCGCATCGACCGCAACGCTCTCGGATGCGACAATATAGCCCTGTTCAGTTTTCCCGATGCAGAACGGTTTGATACCCAGCGGGTCGCGGAACGCGTACAGTGCACCGTCGATCATCATCACGACAGAATAGGAGCCCTGGAGCCGGCGCATGCAGAGGTGGACCGCATCCTCCACGCTCCCTGATGTGCTGATCTCATCCATCAGGATACGTGCGATGACCTCGGTGTCAGTGGTTGTGGTGAAGATCTCTCCCGACTGCTCGAAACCATCCCGCAGCTCGCGGGTATTGACAAGATTGCCGTTATGGGCAATAGAAATGGCACGATCCTTGAACTGGAAGTTGAGCGGCTGGATATTTTCCGGCAGGTTAAAACCGGTTGTCGGGTACCGCACATGACCGATGCCGGTCGTGCCTTTCAGATCTGCAAGAATAGCGGGGGAAAAAACATCAGCAACAAGACCCTGTCCCTTGGATTTATACAGGGTTGTGCCATCAAACGTGGATATTCCTGCGCTCTCCTGCCCCCGGTGCTGGAGCGCATACATGGCATAATAGAGCTGGAGGGACACACCGCCAGCATCCACGATGCCAACGATTCCACACATGGTACAGCTCAATTAATGCGTCGGAACCTTTGGTCGCTTGTTGATCCACTTGTAGCTGCGCAGTTTCGTACTTCTGCCAAACCCGCAGGCAGAACAGACTTTCTTCTGTGCGTGATACGTGATGTGACCACAACGCCGGCAGGCGATATGGGTCTTCTTATTCATTTTGCCCATCGAGGGCGTGCCCTTTGACATCGCTCTTCACCTCAAAATTATTCTATGGATGGCGATATGTAAATGACGTTATCCCCGCGGACGATAAGTGTCCCGACCTTCTGAACCTGTCCGTTCTCCATCTCCTCTGCCTTGTCGAGTACGAGGTTCATGTGGACATCGTAGCCCTGGAGAACGCCACGGATTTCCCTTCCGCCTTTTAATGAAACAAGGACGGGCTGGCGGTTCAGTACCTGATCCAAAATATCCAACGGTCTTTTGGTCATATCATTACCTTGATACCATCGCTCTGGAGTACAATTGTGCGTGAGCAGGATACTTAAACATACCGTAAAACCTGATCCCGCGTGATTCCCGACAAGAAAAGACCAATCATTTCCGGTGCAATTTGAACCGGATTGCACAAAAAAATATTTCTTCTGGAAACTGACACGTACTCACCAGACCATGAAAAAATTCACGGTGAAAAAGCGCCATACGATCCGGAAAGGACAGATTACCGATATCTTTGTACGCTTAAAAGAGCAGATCGGTGAAGGTGCAAACCTGTTTCAGGCTGAAACTGTCGAGATCCTGGAGACAAGCACGAATCTTTCTTTTTACCTTGTCAACAAAAAGCCGGTGCTCATGGAGTACGGCGGATGGGTATTCCCCACGCTCAAAGGGGCGATCGAACGACCGTTTCCCCAGCGCCGTATCGCGGTGGATGCCGGTGCGATCCCGTATGTGATCAACGGCGCGGATGTGATGCGTCCCGGCATTACATGCGTTACTCCGGACGTGCGTGCACAGGCACCGGTTCAGGTCGTCGACGAACGGCATGGCAAACCGCTTGCGATTGGTATTGCCCTGCTGGACGGCCCACAGATTGAGCAGAGCACGGTGGGAAAAATGTGCAAAAACGTGCATTATGTTGGCGACGAGATCTGGAACGTGGAGTTCTGAACGGATACCTTTTCAGATTACTCCCGGTTCTGACACACCGCCCGTTCCCGCGTGCCAGTTTCCGTCAACAAAGGATAGATACTATTAAATAAAATTCTATATACAGTTTTGTTATGGTTAAAATCATAGATACGCTCCTTGGCAAGAGCTCCGGAAGTTCTGACGACGATTACATGGATCTGGACCTTACGTCCTATGAAGAGCATGCCGGCGGGTCTCCTGCCCTTCTTGTCAAGATCGCAACGATCAGCGATCTCAAGGACACTCCGCGGGTCAAGGACGAAGTTTATTCCGGTAATATCGTAATCGTCGATATCTCACGTCTCAAGATGGACAAGATCTCCTACGAAAGGGTATTAAAGGACTTAAAAGAGGTCGCAAAGGACGTGAATGGCGATATCATCGGGCTGGGCGACCAGCGCTACGTTGTCCTCACCCCCATGTCAGTAAAGATCTCCCGGGACAAGATCGGCGGAGCATAAAGGAGTGCGCACCGTCGTTCCGGGTCCGTGTCCATCCTGTTCGAATGAGATAGAATATCTATACCAGACTGAAGATATTCCCTATTTTTCTGAAATCCTCATCGTCAGCGCAAACTGCCCCTCGTGCGGTTACCGCTATGTCGACACCCAGATTCTCAGGGATGCAGAACCATCACGATACGAATTTTCTGTTGCTGCAGCAGAAGATCTCGCAGTCCGTGTCGTCCGCAGCATGAGCGGGACGGTGAGGATCCCCGAACTGGGCGTGGAGATCGAACCAGGCCCGGCATGTGACGGATTTGTCACCAATGTCGAGGGTGTCCTCGACCGGATCGAGAATGTCGTTGGGGGGGCGCTTCTCTGGGCAGAGAGCGGGGAGCGGGAGAACGCAAGAAAATTGCTGGAGCAGATCGCAAGGGCCCGGGCCGGAACCCTGCCCTTCACCCTGATCCTGGACGACCCCCGGGGGAATAGCGCAATCGTTTCGGAAAAAGCACAAAAAAAACCGCTGGACGAGGGTACGGAAAATTGTTAAGTGATCTCGAGATCACCGAGCCACGCACCGGGCTCGCGACGGATCTCCCCCACAACTTTTGCGTCTTTTACTTCCTGCAGGACGCACCTGACACTTGATTCTGGTGTAATATAGGCGTATCCCATGCCCATGTTGAATGTACGGTACATCTCCATGTCGTCAATCCCTCCCGCTGTCTGGATCCATGAAAAGATTTCCGGGGGTCTGATAATGTCCGTGAAGTGGAAGCCGTACCGGCTCAGACGTTTGAAGTTAAGGAGCCCCCCCCCGGTGACATGGCACATGCCATGCACCGTACACCGTTGTGCAACCCGGAGGCTCTCATGGTAGATGCGGGTCGGCGTGAGGAGCTCCTCACCCAGCGTTTTTCCGTTCGAAAGCCGCTGGCCGTAATCTGCGTGCTCCTCAACGACACGCCGGGCGAGCGTGAGCCCGTTCGAGTGTATACCGGTTGACGGGACACCGATGATCACGTCACCGGGCATGATCTTTTCGCCAGTGACCACCCGGTCTGTCTGCTGCAGGCCAAGACAGGTCCCAGCAAGGTCAAGCCCGTTTACAAGCCCCTTGAGTGTGGCAGTCTCCCCTCCGACGATGT
>CAZVFG010000017.1:7631-19407 GCA_964626125.1 uncultured Methanoregula sp. | reverse complement strand
AGGTCAAGCCCGTTTACAAGCCCCTTGAGTGTGGCAGTCTCCCCTCCGACGATGTCGATGTTTGCCTGCCGTGCACCTTCGTTAAGCCCCACGCCAATCTGCGCCATCTTCTCCACAGAGAGCTGGTCAGTGGCGATATAATCGACGAAAGCGACAGGTTCGAGATTCATCACATAAAGGTCGTTGACATTCATCGCGATGCAGTCAATACCTACGGTCGTCCAGTCCCGCATCCGGTCAGCGACCAGCATCTTTGTGCCCACTCCATCGGTGGTAAGTGCGAGCACATGCTCACCGAATCTGATCAGCCCCGCAAAGTGACCGACCCCGCCCATCATTGCAGGCGATCCCGTGCGGCGGTATGTCAGGTTCCTGATCAGGGATTGTATCGCGGTTGTTTCAAGATCAATGTCCACTCCAGCCTCACGGTAGGAGTGGCTACTCATCCGATGCCTCCGAAAGCCGGAACTCGTCATGCAGAACCCGGACGGCACGGGGGCCGTCCTCCTGCCTGACCACAAATGAGATGTTTGCCTCGCACGAACCCTGCGAGATCATCATCACATTAATCCCGGCTCTCCCCAGGGCAGTAAAGATACGTCCCCCGGTCCCGGGCGCTCCCACCATACCCGCTCCCACAACGGCGACCGCACTTACATTGCGGTTCTCAATGACCTCCCGGACAATACCCTGTTTCTCGAGCGGGGCAAGCGCTTCCGCCGCAACTGATAGGTGCGATTCATCGATGATAAGCGAGATATTCGCCTCGGATGAACCCTGTGAGATCATCATCACGTTCACGTCGCGATCGGCGAGAGCAGAGAAGATCGCCTTTGCCACACCGGGGCGGCCGATCATCTGGGCACCGTTGATGTTGATGGATGCGACCTTTTCGATATAGGTGAGCGCCTTGACCACACGGTGATCCCGCTTCTGGTTCCGCACAATGGAAGTCCCCGGGTGTGAGGGGTTGAAGGTATTTTTGACCCGTACCAGGATGTTCCTGCGCATCGCGGGTTCGATGGAGCGGGGGTGCATCACCTTTGCACCGAAATACGAGAGCTCCATCACTTCGAGATAGGAGAGTTCGGGTATCACCCGTGCATCGCTTATCACACGCGGATCAGATGTCATGATACCGTCCACATCTGTCCAGATCCAGATCTCGTTTGCATCGATGGCAGAGCCGATGATGGATGCGGAGTAATCGGAACCGCTCCTGCCGAGCGTCGTCAGAATACCCTCCGCAGTACATCCCATGAAACCCATAATGACAGGTACCGACTTTTTCAGCACCGCACCGAGCCGCCGCCTGACACGTTCATCACAGTCCGGAAGGGCTGTGGACTCCCCGTGCTGAGGAGTTGTGACAATGCCTGCCTCGCACCCATCCAGAACAACGGACGGGATGCCGCGCTGTTCGAGAGCAGCACCAAGGATCGGGGCGAGGAGTCGTTCACCATAGGATATAATATGGTCTTTCGAGCGGGGAGTGAGTTCCCTGAGGTTGTGGACCGCATGGAGAATGTTGCTGAGGTCATCCAGCCGCTCTTCAAGGATCGGCCCAATCTCATCGACAAAACCCGGCGCCGCACCCTGAAGCGATGTCATATGGCGGGTGCGGAGTGCATCGATCAGGGGAGGTATTGCAGATGCATCTCTGCTGTCGGGAAGCCTTGCGGAGATCTGAATGAGCTGATCGGTGACTCCTCTCTGTGCGGATACGACAACCGCAAGTTCATCACCCTTTTTGTGGTGCTGTTCCAGAATCTCGACGACCCTGGCGATACATGCTGCATCGGCGACGGAGGTCCCGCCAAATTTCATTAAAAGTCTCATGGCTCTCTCACCCGTGTTCTGCCATTTATTTATGATATTATACACCCCACAGAGTAATAAGATGCGTGCAGATGACTGTGTGGACTGCCATGTGCTGGTGATCGGCAGCGGCGGCGCCGGGGTGCGTGCCGCGATCGAGGCTTCGGTATATGGTGATGTGGTGCTCGTTTCAAAAACCATTATTGGCAAGGGTGGATGTACCCCGATGGCAGAAGGTGGGTATAACGCAGTGCTCCGGGAGCAGGACTCCTGCGGGATCCATTTTGAGGATACCATGAAAGGGGGGGCGTACCTCAATGATCCCGAGCTCGTCAGGATTCTTGTTGCCGAATCACCTCAGCGGATGGACGACCTGATCCGGTGGGGGGCTGTCTTTGATTTCACGGAAAACAACGAAGTTGCACAGCGCCCATTTGGCGGACAGCAGTTCCCAAGGACGTGCTATGCAGGTGACCGGACCGGACACGAGATAATGACCACCCTAGTCGAGCGCCTTGACGGACTCCCTGTCAATACCCTTGCGGAGATAACCATAATCGACCTGCTCAAAGCCGGTGACCGTATCACCGGGGCTCTGGCACTTGATGATAAAGGGGAACTTCTGGTCATCAAGGCAGACAGCACCATTCTTGCGACGGGTGGCGGAACCCGGGTGTTTGATATCTCCACCAACTCAGCGAGCGGTACCGGGGATGGGTTTGCGATCGGGTTCCGCGCCGGCGCCGAGCTGATTGATATGGAGATGGTGCAGTTCCACCCGACCGGTGCGGTCTACCCTTACGATGCACGCGGGAGGCTCGTAACCGAGGCGGTTCGTGGCGAAGGGGGCATCCTGAAAAATACCTTCGGCGAACGGTTCATGGAAAAGTACGACCCTGATCGGATGGAACTCTCCACCCGCGATGTGGTTGCCCGGGCGATCGCGACCGAAATCCTGAGCGGTCGCGGAACCGCACATGGAGGCGTTTATCTCGATGTCACCCACCTGCCCCGTCAGCAGGTAGAGACACAGCTTCCCGTCATGCTCGAGCAGTTCCTGAAATTCGGAGTGGACATCAGGAACGAACCCATGGAGGTGGCACCGACCACACACCATATCATGGGAGGGCTGCGGATAACACCACAGTGTGAAACGACACTTCCCGGGCTGTTTGCCTGCGGAGAAGTCGCAGGCGGCGTCCATGGGGCAAACCGCCTCGGGGGTAACGCCCTTGCTGATACCCAGGTCTTCGGGAAACGGGCAGGGGAATCGGCAGGCAGGTCAAAAAAACGGGTCAAGAAGACAGATGCAGGCCAGATTGATGCCCAGCAAAAGCGCCTCATGAAGTTCTTTGACGGAACCGTGAGCCCTGCATCGGTTGCAAAGGAACTCCAGCTGGCAATGTGGAAAGGGGCGGGAATTTTCCGGAATGCAACTGACCTTCAGGCAGCGCTCGCGACCTGTGTCCGCCTGTCATCATCTGATCTCAAAGCTGTGTCAGCACGCAACCTTCCGGAGTGCTGTACGGTACAGAACATGTGCCTGACCGCATCACTTATCTGCAAAAGTGCTCTTCTCCGCCCGGAGTCTCGGGGGGCACATGTGCGGACCGACATCAGCCAGTCGCACGATGTTAAGACCTCGCCCTTCTCGCATACCTACATCTCACCGGTCCGGGAAGGGATCGAACGGAGGGTATCTGCATGATAACCCTCGGCGTTCAGGTGTACCGGTTCGATCCCGCCACCGACACCTGTGGGAATCTTGTTCCCTATACCGTGGATGTGAATGAGGGTGCCCGCGTCCTGCATGTGCTCCACGCGATCCATGACAGGATCGACCCCACGCTCACCTACCGGTATTGCTGCGGTTCGGGGCAGTGTGGGAGTTGTGCAGTCCGGGTAAACGGGGAGCCGGTACTTGCCTGCATGGAGGAGGCACGGGACGGCATGGTGATCGAGCCGCTGAAACTTGCGATAATAAAAGATCTTGCCGTTGACCTCAGCCAAAACCTCGATGCCGTCGCGTACCTTGTCCCGATGCCGGAAGGGGTCATGCCTACAAAAGAGCAGATTGACGCGATAAAACCCCTCCGCAGCTGTATCGAGTGCTTATGCTGTGTCTCTGTCTGCCCTGCAATGGACGTGACAAAATTCCTTGGCCCGACCGCAATGCGTCAGGAGATGCGGCTTGCTCTCGACCCACGGGATGATAAAGAACGGATCCCCGAGGCAATTGAGCAGGGGCTTTTTACCTGCACTACCTGCCAGGCGTGCTGGAAGGTATGTCCCAAGGACATTGAGATCCCCGGCAAAGCAATCGAAAAACTCCGTGCACTTGCGAATAAGAGGGGTTTGACACTCCCACGGCACCAGGAGGTGGCAGCACTCATCCAATCGACCGGGCGCAGCGTTCCTAAAATTGAAAAGACATTTCTCGAACAGGTCCCGGATATTATCGAGCCGTATGGAGAGGTCCGGGGAACTGTCGGCTTTTTTGTCGGGTGCATGTACAACATGCGGCTGCCGGATACTGCACTCGATGCGATCGAGGTGCTCAGGCGCAATGGCATCCGCGTGGTGATCCCCAAAGAGCAGGTCTGCTGCGGATCGCCCCTGATACGCACCGGGCAGCTTGCGTTCCTTGATACCCTGAAACGCAGGAACGTCGATGCGTTCGTCTTTTGCGGGATCGACACCGTGATGACGATGTGTGCCGGTTGCGGCTCAACCCTGAAGAACGATTACCGCACGCCATTCAAGGTAAAGGACATCTCCGACGTGTTGACCGAATACGGCATCGAACCCCCTGCACGGCTTCCGGTCAGAGCAACCTACCATGACCCCTGTCACCTGCTCCGCGGGCAGGGCATCCGCGACCAGCCGCGGCAGCTCATCCGGCAGGTTGTTGACCTTGTCGAGATGCCTTCCATCTGTTGCGGGAGCGGAGGCGGTGTGCGGTCAGGAAATCCGGATGAGGCAGCGGCACTGGGCGCCCGCAGGGGCGAGGAGATTAAGAAAACAGGCGCAGATATCGTGATCTCGTCCTGCCCGTTCTGCGAGTTCCATATCGCAGGGCACACGAATAAACCGGTGAAGAATGTGACGAGCGTGCTCCTGGAGGGATACAGAGAGAAGGACCGGAAAAAGGCGGCAAACGCGGTTTCAAAACCGATTGATCCATCGGGTCAATAATTGTGGCATCCCTGCTCTTTAAAAAATATTCCGGGGGAGTCACACTTTTTCTTTTGCTGAACCCGACCTCATGATATACTCATACACTTCCAGTGCTGCTTTTGCCCCCTCGCCGGCAGCGATGATGATCTGTTTGCTTTTGACCGATGTGACATCCCCGGCAGCAAAGACACCGGGCACGCTCGTGTGGCAGTTCTGGTCGGTGATAATCTCCCTGAGCTCGTTGAGCTGCACGAAACCCTCCAGGAAATCCGTATTGGGGATCCACCCGATGTCGACAAATACACCGTCAAGATCGATTTTCTGCACGTTGCCCTGACGGTCCTGTACAGTAACTCCCGTGAGAAACTGGTCGCCGTGGAGTGCCGTGATCCTGCTCGTGAGATGGACGGTAATGTTTGGTTTTTCTACAAGCGCCCTTGTATATGCCTCATCTGCGCGAATGCTGCTGCGGACGATCAGGCTCACCGAACTGGCAATGCCGCTCATCTCGATCGCAGTCTGGAGTGCGGAGTTGCCGCCGCCGACAACCGCGACCTTCTTTCCCTTGAACAACGGGCCGTCGCATGTCGAACAGATCGAGATCCCCCTCCCGATGAACCGTTCCTCACCGAGGACATCAAGCTTCCTCGGGCGTTTGCCCTGGGTGAGAATGATACTTTTTGTCTTGTAAACCGCGTCGGAGACCGTTTTTATATCAAACATTCCATTATTGGCGGATACAGCCGAAGCATGGTCGAGCTCGACACGGATATTTTCCGTGCGGACCTGCTCTTCAAACTTCTTCATCAGGTCTTCACCGGTGACCATCCGGTATCCCATATAATTTTCAATCGCCCACGACTCAAGCGCCTGCCCGCCGATGTTTTCGGAGATGATCATCGTTTTCAACCTCTTTCGCGCACAGTATGCGGCTGCCGTGAGTCCCGCCGGTCCTGCCCCGATGATCAGGACATCGTAGACTGAATCCGGTTCCGGTGTACCAAACAGTTCATTGAGTCGCTGAGAGTCAAACCCGATGATCACCTCGCTATTTATGGTTGTAACGGGCACCCCGCGTTGCCCGGAGAGGGCGACCATCCTCTGTGCTGCCTCCCTGTCTTCACCGACATCAATACTCGTGTATGGTACGTGATTCCTTTCGAGGAATGCCTTTACCATCCGGCAGTACGGGCAGTTTTTTGTGGAATAGACGGTGACCTGTTGCATCACACGGGATGTACCTTTCGATTAAAAAAACGTGCCGTTGAAGGTGCAGGGGAATGTTCTTGGGCGGGACCCGCAGGCATCGCAACGTTCTTTTCACCATTTACCCAATACTGCTTTGTGAACAGCCGGTGATGGTCAGATCCGATGCACGGTGGATACGATACGTAGCACTGTTTGGTCTCCTCATACTTTTGTTTGCTGCGGGTGTGCATGCCGCTTCTGACACCGCAATCCCGCCACCGGAGCCGGTTGTCTTTCTGAATATGAATGAGGGCAGCGGGCAGAACGTTTTCGACCTCTCCGGCAACGGAATCAGCGGGACCATCCATGGTGCCTCACGGACCCAGAACAGTGCGTGCGGCGGGGCACTTCAGTTCAATGGCATCGACGAATATGTTGCAATCCCGTTCAGTTCCAAAAATCATGCAGAGGAGGCTATTACGGTCGAGCTCTGGTTTGCGATCTACTCGTATGAACGCCAAGTATTGGTCTCATCCTATTATGACGGGGGCTACCGGATTGCATTCGATGATGGCGGTGATCTCTGGTGGACAGTCAATACCGATTATGGGGACATCTCGGTGCCGGTCCAGCATGAGAACATCCCGCCCAACCAGTGGCATCATGTCGCGGGCACCTATGATGGTCAGACCGCCAAGGTTTACCTTGACGGCATCCTGCGGAATTCGGTCGAAGGGGGTGGCCCGGTCCACTATTCTTATAATAATTATGTGATGGCGGGGGTCGATGCAGGCAAGGCTGACATGCCGGATCCACAGTGCAACGGGTATTTAAAAGGCGGGCTCGATGAGATTCGGATCTACAACCGTGCGCTGACCTACGGACAGGTAATGGATGACCGTTTCCGCTGCACACAGGAGCCGCAGTTGCTCATATATGAAAAGACGACCCGTATCTTACCTGCTGAGTGTTCCAACCTCTCACCCTCATTTACCATGCAGGGTGGAGACAGAGTACTTCGAAAGGTCATTGTCACCAACCCGGAGAATAAAGCTGTCTGGAATATACAGGTGCCACCAGGGTCGACACTTACGGTACAGGTGAGGGACGCCTACTCAACGGTGTATCCTGATTCATGGTATATCGAAGTTGGTGATAACGGCAAAAGGATCACCCGCTCCATTGCATTCCCCAACACCATCAACACACCCACAGAGGCAATCATCCCGTCAGGGAACGCGACCATCACCCTGAAATACTTTGATGGCGCCAGCCGGTTCCCTGCCTCTGCATTCGTTGAGGTCAGGTGCACTGCACCTCCACCCATCCTCCAGGAATCGCTGCACCCCCTCTTCTCCAACCCCATCATTGTGATCTATACCGCATCATGGGCAACCCTCATTGCAGTCATCATCGTCATTTTCTGGCTCCACCGGCGGAACAAAGGTAAGGCTGTCTAGCACTGCTTACCGAGCAAAAACAGAAAAAAAAAGAGATTAGAGTGTAACTTCACGGAACTGTTTGCCAAAGACACCGCAGATAGGGCACTTTTCCGGTGGTTTTCCAAGTTCAATGTTCCCGCAGACAGGGCAGAGGAAGACTTTCTCCCTGCCCATGTCATTTCCACCCTGCAACAGGGCGAGTGCCTTTTCGTAGAGATTTGCATGCACCTGCTCAGCTTTCATGGCATGCGTAAACGCAAGAACCGCATCCGTCTTCTTCTCACCCTCGGCGACTTTGATAAACCCGGGATACATCTCGGTGAATTCGTGGGTTTCGCCCGCAATGCTCTCTTTGACGTTGTTCTGCGTGGTGCCAACTGCACCCAGCACTTTTAAGAGTTTCCTTGCATGAATTGCCTCAGCCTCCGAGGCTGCCTTAAAGAGCGTTGCAATGTTTTTGAACCCCTCTTCTGCGGCCTTATCAGAAAACGCAAGATATTTCCGGTTCGCCTGTGATTCGCCGCTATACGCAGCTTTTACATTTTCCATTGTTGGCATGAGGATATAATCAGGATAAAAATACTTAAAGATTCTTCATTGGGCAGGAAGCAGAAATTGGTTTGGGTCATAATCAGAAGACAAAAAGAAAGGTTTTTCTGACAAAGAAATGACGAGAGGGTACAAGGGTGTCTGGGTCCCCATGCCGGATTCTGAATATTTATGAGAAAAATGAGGGATGTCCCCACGGCTGACCGCCCCCGGGAGAAACTCGCAAAGAAAGGTGCGGCGGCGCTCTCTGAGACGGAGCTTGTGGAGGCGATTATCGGAAGGGGCACCATACACCGGGATGTGCGGGCGGTTGCAAGGGATATCTGCGATGCGATCCGGAAAAACGGGCGTCTGCCGTCCTACGAAGACATCAGGGACATCAACGGGGTAGGCCCGACCAAAGCGGCACAGGTCATGGCATGCTTCGAGCTGGGGCGCCGCCACTACGGCGAGAGGAATGCCTCACGCTGCATCACGACACCGCAGGATGTACTCCCCATGGTCGATGACCTGCGGGGGCACCGGCAGGAGCATTTTGCCTGCATATGGCTGAACGGTGCCGGGGAGCTGCTGGGCAAACGGGTGATTACGGTCGGCCTGGTCAACCACAGCCTCGTCCATCCGCGGGAAGTTTTTGCGGAAGCGATCACCGACCGGGCTGCATCGATCATCTGCGTCCACAACCACCCGTCCGGCTCCCTTGAACCCAGTTCGCAGGACATTGCGATCACCCAGCAGCTCAGGGACGCCGGCACCACGCTGGGTATCCCGCTCCTCGATCATATCATCGTAACAAAAAACGGGTACTGCAGTTTGAAGGAAAAAGGGATTATCTGAACCGTGGCCGATTCATGCGGATTTTTTGACCAGCTCGCCCAGTGCAAACCCTTTGCGGTACGCCGCATCAAGGAGGTCGGGATGCACTGAGACATCACGGATTGTATCCATATCGTTGATCAGCAATTCATCCCAGTACCGGCAGTCAATGATGTCAAAGAATGCCTGCACGGTCTTTTTTGCACCTTCAAATACACCGGGCACCTTCATGCCCGAAATACAGATGAACAGGCCGTGCCTTTTTTTTGCCTGATCCCTTGTGACAAACGGCTCTTTGCGCACGTATTTTGCCATGAAAAAGACCTGGAACCTGTCCATGAAGGATTTGAGTTTACCAGGGATACCCATGGTCATCACCGGTGTCGCGAGGATCAGGCTGTCCATCTCCCTGAATTTCCCGTACATCGGCTGCATGTCGTCATCCATAATGCAGGTCTCGTGCTCGCGGCAGAACAACATCTCCATGCAGGCTTCAAAGCTCATTCCTGCAACAGCAATTGTCTCAGTCTCGCACCCTGCATCCCGTGCCCCCTGCAGAGCTCGTTCGAGCAGTTTTGCGGTATTTCCTTCCGGAAGGGGGCTCCCGAGCAGTCCGATGATTTTCTTTCCCATACCAAGAACTATTCCGGATTACCTTCAATATACTTTTTCATGTAAATGTCAGGATACAACGCACCCACTGACACAAACACAAATCATAAATACGTAAGTGCTGAATGAAAAGTTTGGTGATTTGATTGACTGAACAGAAGACCTACGCCGCAGGTCAGAAAGTCGGCCCGGGAAAGTACGTGTGCCTTGACTGCGGAAAGGAGTACACCCTTGACAAAAGTGAGCAGGATCTCAGAAAGTGTCCATCCTGCGCATGCGAAGAGTACCAGTGCTTCCCGATGACCCACATCCGCCCGGACATCAAGACCCCGGAGGATGCAAAGCACCCCCCAAAACGCGGGAAAAGCGACATCTGATTATCCATTTTTCTTCTTCGTTGCAGTGCCGGATGAATTCCGGACATGGGCGCAGTCATACAGAGTCCTTTCAACAGAAAGGCAGGACTGTCGCTTATGTGCCGATGATACTATCTGAGGAAATTTCATGGTAAATGTGTCCAAGGAAGGGCAGGTCTTCAAATGCGAGATCTGCGGTAACGTTGTGGTGGTCAAAGAGGCCGGCGGCGGGGAACTAGTCTGCTGCGGCGAACCGATGCAGCTGGAGAGTGCGTGAGTATGGCCAAAAAGGATACGGAAAAAGAACTCAAAGGACTGGAAAAGAAGATCGGCAAGGTCCCAAGGTTCTTCAAGGAACTCTGTGACAAGGATCCGGAGATGTTCGAGATGGTGATGAAGCTGGAAGAGCACATCTGGGATGACGGGAAGCTCTCCAGGAAGACAAAGAAACTGATCGCCATTGCGATTGCCGCCGCCCTGCGCGACCAGCACGCGGTGCGGGCGCAGCTCGCCGGAGCAGCAAACCTCGGCGTGACAAAGGAGGAGGTTGATGAGGCGCTTCGGGTGACGTTCCTTCTCTCGGGAATGCCGGCATACGTGTACGGCAAGGCGCAGCTCGACGAAATCATGAAATAGGGGGAATCAGGCAATGGCAGAAGAGGAATGTATCACATTCCCGGTGCTGGGAGAACCAGCTCCGGACTTTGAGGCAGAGACAACGCAGGGTCCGATCAAACTTTCTGACCTGAAGGGGAAATGGGTGGTGCTGTTTTCGCACCCCGCAGACTTTACTCCGGTATGCACGACCGAGTTCATGGCATTTACGACGATCTACGATGATCTGAAGGCACTCAACGTCCAGCTCATCGGGCTCTCGGTGGACAGCATCTCGGCGCACCTTGGATGGGTACATGACATCAAGGAGAAGATGGGTGTCACCATCCCATTCCCGATCATCGCCGACCTCACCATGAAGGTCGCAAAGAAGTACGGCATGATCCACCCGGGACAGAGCTCGACTGCGGCAGTCCGCTGCGTCTTCTTCATCGATGACAAGGGGATCATGCGGGCGATGATCTACTACCCGCTCCAGAACGGGCGGTTCATGCCCGAGATCATACGCCTCGTCAAAGCGCTCCAGACCACGGACAAACACAAGGTGTCCACACCGGCGAACTGGCAGCCGGGTGACAAGGTGGTCGTCCCGCCGCCAAAGACTGCAGCCGAGATGGAGAAGCGGATGTCCGAGGGGTACGAGTGCAAGGACTGGTACCTGTGCTTTAAGAAGGTGTGAGGGCACTGAAATTTCGACACAGCGGATATCCTTTTTATCTTTTCTTTCACTGCCCTGCCATACTCCCCGTGCGATGCGCCCTCGGGTAAATGCCGATGACATGGTCTGGTTGTGAATCTATTATCAAATCTTTTTTCATCCCACATGTCATAGAAAACATCTATGCCGATCAAGGTCCTCGCGTTTGCCGGCAGCCCCCGAAGGCACGGGAATTCCGAAACCCTGCTTGACTGGGTCCTGGCAGCGATGGCAAATGAACCCGATGTTGTTGTTGAAAAAGCAGCCCTGACCGACGCGAACATCAACCCCTGCCGTGGCTGCAATGCCTGCCAGAAGCTGAACCAGTGCGTGCAGCGGGACGGGATGGACATCTACCACGACAAGATCATCGAGGCTGATATCATCGCACTTGCAGCCCCTATTTTCTGCATGGGCATCGCGGCGCAGGCAAAGGCACTGATCGACCGGGCGCAGGTGTTTACCTCCCGGAAATATGTCCTGAAACTCCCAATCGTGCCAAAAGA